>CAZYWQ010000016.1:5241-13147 GCA_964651675.1 uncultured Candidatus Sumerlaeota bacterium
AAATAATGGTCCCTAAAAATCAAACTTATTTTATGTTCATCCTTCTCAAAAACATAAGGCTGATACAGCATCTCCATATTCTCGATAATCCCATTCTGATCACGCTTAAATTGAGATAAACCAAGAGACTTAGCAAGCACCTCTTCATCCGTAGCAATCCATTTGATATTATTTTTTGATAATATCGGGATTATATCTTCCGAAACCGATCCCTCAGCGGGCCAAATCCCTCGAGGTTCAACATCGAATGATTTTTTATAAAGCTCAATCGCTCCTAACAATTGATTTTCCGCATCTTCAGGAAACGCAAAATGATTTTCTGGAAGTTTAATATCAGGATTCGAAACCTGAGCAATATTACTATCCACCAGTAACGGAAGAATGGGATGATAATAAGGAGTTGTTGTCACTTCGATCTGCCCATTATTCTGCATCTCTTTATGTAAAGGTATGATATTCCGCAAAATTTCAAGGTGTTTATCAACAAGCTTAAGTTTTTCTTCTTCCGTATAATCCTTGCCTTTTTGAATAAGATAGTTCAAAAAATCATTTTTCTCTCTTAAAAGAGGATCGATCCAGACGAGATTGAACAATACTTGCAAATCAAGAATTTCCTGAATGGAAAAATATCTTTGCACCTCCATCAAATCCTCATCCGACTTCTTATATCCCCTTCTTTGATAGAGAGAATCATAATAAGGAAATTGTCGAATCACATTCTCATAATTCGCCATAAAAAAATGTTGAAGTATCTCAATCTTTTCATATTCCGTTAAATCCTTTACACTCTTCAAGGTCAGCTCTAAGATTCTATCCTTTGAACCATTATTAGCATACTCATTAATCTGCTCGATTAAAGATGGAACAAGATTAAAATTCGCTTTGATTTTAGGATAATCCTTCAACAGAAGAGGCATATCCAGATAATCTTTAGTACCGTGAAGTCTCACCCAGGGCATTAGCAACTTATTTTCATTTACCAATTTATAATAAGGCTGATGCTGATGCCATAAAAAGGCTAAATAAATCTTTTCAACTCCCATAAAATAAAGTTCCTTCACCTTTCAGCAGAATTTACGCCTTTCATATTAAAACTCCATTCTAAAATCAAGCACTTTACTACAGAATTACAATCGGATTAGAATAATTGAAGGGGTGAATACAAAGCAACTAATTTAATATACCTCTTTAAAAACAAAAGCGGGTAATAATACATTACCCGCTCCAATATTAAACATTTAAAAACTAAGAATCGAGAATTTCTCCAATCTCTTCAGCATCACCATCCATAACAAATGGTATACCCGTAACCTCAGCGCAATCTTTCGTTAGAGAAATCAAATCATCTCTTGAAATCAAGTGTAACTTAAATTTCCGAGCACCTGCCATAAACTGCTGCAATCCAGCCATAATTCGATCGCAAAATGTGTACATACCAATTGCACCCAATGGCATTTCCTTAAATTTATCAGCGTAAATAGATTTAACTTCATCAGCCTTAATAAATATCTCCTCCATCGAGCCACCATATTCTTTTACCGTATTTGGCAGCTTATCTTCCTTTAACCAGAACTGGATATGTTTACCGACCATAGCAGGTATCATAAACGCCCTTCCCATACAAACAGCCTTAAAATAAGGAGCTCCTAAGGCAAGTACCTTGAATATATGATCTTCCAAAGAAAAACCACCAGCCATCGCTAAATCAGGAACAAACTTGCCCTTAGCCTCTAACTTCTTAGCAATTTGATAAGCCAGTGACTGTAAATATATAGTTGGAATTCCCCATTCATTCATCATTCTCCATGGACTCATCCCAGTACCTCCACCAGCACCATCTATTGTAACAAGATCAAGCTTCGCATTCGAAGCATATTTTAAAGCTCTTGCCAAATCAGCCCCTCTATAGGCTCCTGTTTTAAGAGTAATATATTTCGCACCCACTTTTCTTAATCTCTCGACATCCTTATAAAATTGTTCCTCCTTAACCATACCCAACCTTGAATGTCTTTCAAACTCCTTTAGTCCCCCATCTTTATAAGTTTGTTTTGTAACTTTTTTAGACGGATCAGGAATCACCACATATCCTCTTGACTTAAGTTGTTTAGCCCTTTCGAGAGTTGGAAGTTTAACCTCACCACCAATATCTTTCGCTCCTTGACCCCATTTTAATTCTACTGCCCTAACACCCAATTCTCTGATTACATATTCAAGAACACCCAATCTACTATCCTCAACATTTGTCTGAACTATTACTTCTCCATATTCCCCATCATGCCACTTTTGAAACAATTTTACTCTTCTTTCAAGCTCAGGTGATCTCACTATCTTACCATTTTTTATAACCGCATCTGGATCCATACCACATACATTTTCACCAATAACTATACAAATGCCCGAAATAGCTGCTCCTACAGCCATATGTTCCCAATTCACCCTTGCAATATCTGTTGAACCAAGTGCACCGGTAAATACTGGAACTTTCATCTTTATCTTATTCTTAGCTCCAAATTCGGTTTCGGTTTGTACATGTGGGAAAATCGCTTTATCCGAATCAGCAGTAATTCCCCTTGCTCCAACACAGGTCCCTTGTATATTCAAATGTGAATAATCAATGGGATAATCCTTATCAGCTCCTGCTGTAACCTTCCCAAAAGGTTGCGGGTAAATCACCTCTCTTCCTCTTAGCGATGATTTCCATATTTCGCAATTGCCAGCACAACCATCAAGACACACAGAACAGATCCCCGATATAGGACAAACATCCTGCACTCTATTTCTCGTTTTGGTTGCAGAACTTGAGTTAATTCTACTAAATGTCATAACCGATACCTCCTTCATCTAAATCTTAAAAACCTATTTCGCATAAAACTTTTATTACATTGATAACACATCTACTACGCCAATAGTTCTACTAATTAAACATTCACACCTCTACCAATAGGGATTTTTAAGAAGAAAACATTTTTCATTGAAATTGTCAAGGAAAGAATCCTGTGGGTTCGAGAAAATAATTTACATTTTATAAAGATTCTTTATAGGAAATTAAGCCTAATTGATCGACTTGCTTCTTATCAAAATCCCAAAACACGGTAAGATTTCCAAAAATATTTTTACGAAACCTAATTCCATTTTCATTAAAAACACTTTCAGTCCACTTAGGAACAGTTGTTATAATCGCACAGTGTTTAGACTTCTTCAACATCTCTCTATAGCGACTAATACGAGGCATATGGAGTATCGGATGAACAATCAATCTCTCACCCGATGCAAAAGTGAGGCGATATGCTTCCCAATAACCGTGCGATGCACCTTTCAAACTCGTACAAGCAACATTAATATTCTTGTTAACGAGGAAATCAATTACTTCTTGATCACTTTTAGTAACCATATTCGAATAATTAACAGGAGCCTGAGGAATCTTTGCAATACTATACAAATTCACGAAGATGATTATGAATAACATTACAAGGGATGCTACCCAACTTATAGACCATTGCTTTGCTAAGAACCAGGCTAATGTCAAATTAAGAAAAAATACCCAGAAAAGTGCATAAGGCGGTGCATTGCTATAGTCTTTCTGAACCAGACAAACAAGAATCAATAAAACAACTAAAGAAAAAACAAGAAATCCTTCAACCGAAGGAATCTTCCTTTCCTGATGAATCTTTTTAATCAAATCAATTAAAATTAAAACCACAGAAAGAAGATAAATGACAGGAACGATAATTAAAAAATATATTGGCAATCCTAATGGATTTAACCGACCATCGAGAAGTCCTATTATACTGCCTCCTGATATCATAATAAACGATGATAAATTAAGAAACAAATTGCCGATACTCTCAATAACTGTCGTGTTATATAGATTTTCCTTCGTTAATACTACGAAAAGTGCAGGAAGATATCCTATGATGATTCCGAATCCAAAAGTTAAATACCATAACAAACGACCTTTCATTCTACACAAAATAAACACAAATAAAACCGCTATCAGATGCAATACGAGTACTATCCATCTATAATCATATAAAATTTTACTAAGCGGTGATAAATAATAAATAGTCCCACGAGCCATTACTAAAGCCAATGACAACCAGTAAAATAGAAAAATCACAATATGAACAAATTTATATTTATTATTTATGCCGAAGTCCATTAAGCGCTTACGATTCTCAGCAATAAAAAGAAAATAAGCAATACCAGGGATAAAAAAGAAAACTATCAATTGGCAAGTCCACCATCCAATTCCCGTCAATAATCCCAAGCAAAACCACCATAATTTGTCTTTGTCAAATGATTGAGAAGACAAAGATATTTTCACCAAGAGTGTCAACCACAAACTCCCGAGAAATAGTGTCTCAATATATCCACCACGACTTTTCAATGTCCAGGTGATAATAAATTCTGGAGCAATGGCAAACAAGAGACCAAAGATAATCCAGACAGAAAAAAGGTTCCATTTTTTTAGAATCCATCGCCAACAAAGTAATACACCAATTCCCTCTGCAATAGCAGTGATCCGCAAGGCAAGTGGAGTTGCTCCAAATAAGATTATAAAAGAAACTGCTGCCAAAGACTGAAAACTCCCCATATAGTCCTGCCCATAAAAGAATGAATGAAATTGCCCTCGCAACGCATCCAATCCCATTATTCCTATGATAGCCTCATCGGAATCAATCAAACACCTGCCTGCGAAAACAATCCACAACCGATGAATTATAAACAATGGAATTATCAACCAGGAGAATTTTTCTATAATGTTTCTTTTCAATGCAATCTTTCCCGAAATCAAAGTTGAATTATTATTTCTGCAATTATGTCCTGATTTGTCAATTGATTTGAAAAATATCCATTCAAAAAACTCATTAATTAAATCATACAAAAAAATATCTTGACAAGATACTGAACATATATATCAATATATCAAAATATTTTGATTAATTAGTAAAATGTCCCAAATTACCAGAAAATTTAAGGCATTGAGTGACGACTTAAGACTTAGAATCTTATGGTTCTTGAAAAAGGAAGAACTCAATGTTCAGGAATTGATGTTTATCCTTAATATGAGTCAATCAAGAATTTCTCATCACTTAAGTATCTTGAAAGAGGCAGGATTCATATCGGACAGACACGAAGGAACATTTGTCTATTATAGACTCAATCAGGATGAAAATAATGATGCTAAACTTTTGTTAAAATTAATAGATAACAAATCCAAGACTGATCTTGAAAGACTGAAGCTTTGTTTAAAAAAAAGAACTGACAAAAGTAAGCTTTTTTTCAAAAGATCTGCGAATAAGTGGGATGCAATAAGAAAAAATCTCTATGATGAAGTTGTGATTCTCAAAGCCATTAATCGAATAATCCCTCAAAAATATATTATAGCTGATTTAGGCACTGGAACAGGATCTCTCCTACCCTACTTAAGTGAAATCGCTACTGAAGTTATCGGAATAGATAATTCCAGAGAGATGTTGAAAATCGCCAAACAAAATCTGAAGTCACTCAATATTAAAAATGTCCGATTAAAGTGCGGCAATATAGAAAAGACTCTTTTAAACAACAAAACTGTCAATGCTGTCTTTGCAAATATGGTACTTCATCATTCTGCCAAACCCATATTGGCAATAAAAGAAATGCACAGAATACTCAAAAATAAAGGTAAGGTTGTCATCACAGACCTTGTTAAACACAACATCGATGAAATGAGAGATAAAATGGGAGACCTTTGGTTAGGTTTTGAAAAGAAAGAAGTAGTTAACTGGATCAAAGAGGCAGGTTTCACAAATATCAATTATTCTCTCATCAGTTCGTTATCCGACAAAAATCAGGAACCAAAATTGGAAATATTTATAATAGATGCCTTAAAAGAAAAATAACACAAATTTACGGAGGTAATAAATATGGCAAAAACAAATTACAAGGTGGCAGATACCAAACTTGCTTCGAAAGGCAAGTTAAGAATCGACTGGGCAGAATCACGGATGCCGGTTATGATGGCATTAAGAAAAAAATATGAGAAGACAAAACCACTCAAAGGAATGCGCATCGCCGGATGTCTTCATGTAACAAAAGAAACAGCCGTTTTGGTCAAAACCTTAAAATCTGCTGGTGCACAAGTCAGTTGGAGCGGTTGCAATCCATTATCGACTCAAGATGATGTGGCAGCAGCCCTTGCTTCGGAAGGTATATCTATTTACGCCTGGCATGGACAGTCAGTAAAGGATTTTTATTGGTGCATCGACAAAACTCTCGCAATGAAACCCACCTTAACTCTCGATGATGGCGCTGATTTGATATTTACTATTCACCATAAACATCCTGAGCTTGCAAAATTTGTTATTGGTGGAACAGAAGAGACAACAACTGGTGTTCATAGACTCAGAGCAATGGCTAAAGACAAAGCCCTTAAATATCCTATCATAGCAGTCAACGATGCAGAAACAAAATGGGATTTCGATAATGTCTTTGGAACAGGACAATCGTCAATCGATGGCATTTTAAGAGCCACGAGTGTCTTATTAGCAGGGAAAAATTTCGTCGTAGCAGGATTCGGACATTGCGGAAGAGGATGTGCAATTCGTGCAAGAGGTCTTGGTGCCAATGTCATCGCCACCGAAGTAGATCCCATCGCATCATTAAAAGCCACACTCGAAGGTTTTCGGGTGATGAAAATGGATCAGGCAGCATCTATTGGTGATGTCTTCATCACAGCAACAGGAATGAAAGATGTCATCATAGGAAAACATTTCGCAAAGATGAAAGATGGAGCTATCGTATGCAACACAGGACACTATGATGTAGAGATCAATATAAAAGACCTCGAGAAACTTTCGAAAAAGAAAAGACAAATCAGAGCAAACAATGAAGAATACACATTAAAAAATGGGAACAGAATATATTTACTTGCACAGGGAAGACTTGTGAATTTAGCTGCAGCAGAAGGGCATCCATCCGAAGTTATGGATATGTCATTTGCCAATCAATTTATGTCAATGATCCATTTGGCAAAGAATGGCAAGAAGCTCGAAAACGATGTCTACACAGTATCAGAAGAACAAGATAAAAAAATCGCCACACTGAAACTTGCGACAATGAACATCACTATCGACAAACTCACAAAAGAACAAGAAAAATACATCACCGACTACAGTGCCGGAACATAAAAAATTAATTAGCCACGAAATTACACAATGTAGGGACAGGACACCGTCCTGTCCTTTTAATATGTAGGGAACAGTCGAGACTGTTCCTTATAAAAATTCCTTACTATCCAGCAAAATCTTAAAACACACATTATTATTTGACTTCCGTTTTAGAAATAGATAAATTTACAATAAGTTCTTTTATTGTTAACAAACAATTTTTACCATAACTAAAAATGAAAAAGCATAGAACCTAATAAAATTGGGGATCAATCAATGAGAGAAGAAATCAGTTTTTTAAAAGAGCGTGCAAAGGAGTTCTGGGAAAGGGCTGAAGAGGATTTTCAAAAGAATAGATTTAATCTTTGTGCATTAGATATCGAACAAGCCGTTCAGATATGGTTAAAATATCTAATTGCCATAAAGGCAGGAGATTTCCCAAAGACACATTATCTGGATGACTTAATCAATGAAATTACAAATATTTATGAAACAGATAAACTATCAAAATTTTACAAGGAAAATATACTGCAAATAAGGAGCTTAGAGGAAGCTTACATTACAAGTAGGTATTTCCCCAAAAAGTTCAGTAAGGATGAGATAGAAAGCCTAAAACAACTTGCAGTAAATTTCTTTAAGGTTTTGCAAGATGCCACAAAAGAAAAGTTTATATAAATTATTATCAGAAAAAAACGAATCAAAGAAGAAATACCATCAGAATTATCTTACCTACGCAAAAAAGATAAAAGAAAAGGCAG
>CAZYWQ010000016.1:13157-15547 GCA_964651675.1 uncultured Candidatus Sumerlaeota bacterium
ATCCTCGTGTATTGGTTTTTGGTTCTGTAGTAAAAGGGGAATATTTACCAGATAGTGACATTGATATATTAGTAATTTCTCCTGATGCACCAGATGCCCTGTTTGAAAGCACAAAAATCAAAATTGAATTAACTGAAGATTTTGAGCCAGGGATATTCGAAATTCATCTGGTAACACAACAAAGATACGAAAATTGGTATAAGAACTTTATCAAAAATGATTTTGTAGAGATTTAATAACCACTTATAGGGCGGGGTTACCCCGCTCCTACGACAATTGCTACGAAACTACACGTGGTAGGGACGGAACTGCATGTTGCCCGTAGTAACTTCCTTCTGTCCACAATAATTGCAATAGCATAGCGATAGCAAAACTAAGCATCTGCCTTCATATAGGGTGAATACTGTGGTTATTTGACAAAATCTTCGGAATGCAACTGAAACCCATTCCTAGTAGCAAAGTCCGCTGTTTCTAAGACGTACACGATTTCGCGCACACGCAGATAGTGGATAAACTTCTCGATCTTGAACTTAATTAAAAATGCGATAGCCAATACGAAAACATTAAAACCGATAATGCTTAGTACAGAATGATTAGTAAGTTCATTATGTACAATGGTGATTGCAATGGCAATCATTACTAGGGAAAGAATCGCAGTAATGATAAGCCAATGTGTACCGTACCATACAGATGTAGCCATACGCACATGAGCCTCGTTACGTATGATGTTTATGCATCGTTCTGGTACCAGAAATTGCAACCTAATCTTGAGAACATTAATAAACATTTTGGTGCGACACTTCCATGTATTTTTGTCCCGACCACTCCACGGGATCCATTTCGCCAGATGGATCAAACCTCTCCCTTCTAAGTACTCTCGTAGAAAGAAATATGGAAACTGTGCATCATACGTTGAGACATCTTCTTCCTGTTCGCTTGTAGGTTGTACTGCTAATCTCTCTCTATCTTCCCTCGACTTAATGTTGCGCCAGATAAGTCGTGCACTTCTGTGATCTGGGATTTTAGGATCCTGACGGTAAAATATTGATCCAAGAATATAAGCAACAACAAGTAAAAGCCCAGTGTTTCCGTAAGGTCCAAATCCAATATCTTTCCAATTAGTTATCTGAGCACTCAGTGGTAAAATTTCTGAAGGCTTAATGTTTGTATCTGCAGCCATTGTCCAGACACATATTGAGTGACATAATACATTTGCTGACAATGCCAGAACAGCTGCCGATAGAACAACAGTGAAAAGCCCTGGCACTAAGCTACCCAGAAAGTCAATGTAAAAATCTGCAAGAAGCAATGTTTTTCGATTATGTACTTTCTCCGTCATTCGATTAGTTGATACTGTTGTTTGCAAATCCTCTCCGTTTTCCGACTTGTATGTACCCAAAGACCTTCTCCTCATCATACTTTTATTTATACAGTTTATAAATAACTTAACTTATAATATTTTATCATGATGTAAGATTCAGGCGGTGATTACAAAATAATTCCATTATATAATTTAACGATCCATTTTGATAATGTCATAATAATTATGACTTTAATTATTTTATACTCTAAATGCTTTGTCAAGAAAAGTGTTTAAAATAATACACTATTATTATTAAATATAAAAATAGTAATTGAGAAATATCATTAACAGATTAAAAACAAGGACATTATTTTTGACAAATTTTATAGGAATACTATTTGAAGCTTTTCCTATTGTAACGCCAACATCTCGTAGGCATAAATAAAGCAGGCAAGATGCCTACGTTACAAAAGAGTAACTTAGCTTAAAAAACAAAAAATTGCTTGACAAGAGGGGGATATATCTGTGACATTATATTTATTATAATAATTCATAAATAATTATATTATAATATCATTATTTATGATATAATGATTATAAATAATATCTGAAATCGTGTTCATCTTTACTTTTATTATACTTAGCTTATATTATTGAAGCATAATCAGGAGGTTATTATGAAAGGAGAAACTAAGGAAAGTCGCTTCAAGCGAGTTGTTCAGAAACGCGTGCAAAATGTACTCGATAGCCTAAGACGCTTGTCACAATGTTCTAATAAACGGATGTATAAATGGAGTGATGAACAGTTGAAAAAAATCTGGTCTGCCATTGATAAAGAATTAAAAAAATGCAAGGACAACTTTGAAATCTCAGAACCAGAGGAATTTCATTTATAACCTTCCAAAAGGAGGTATTATGAAACTATTCAAAAAAATTCCAATAACATTTGAAGAAAAAAATTATGAAATTCGAATTCTCTACGAAGAAACAAAAATCAACATCGTCGTTTTTCTAAACAATCATCCTGCAAATGGCTATAGACATCAAATTCAACTTCCCCAAAAATGTGGTGTTCAGGAAGTACTCA
>CAZYWQ010000017.1:0-15495 GCA_964651675.1 uncultured Candidatus Sumerlaeota bacterium
ATTTATCCTATTACACCCTCATCACCTATGGGAGAATTAGCAGATGAATGGTCAGCAAACGGAAGAAAAAACATCTTTGGACAAACTGTCACAGTAGTAGAACTTCAATCCGAAGGAGGTGCATCTGGTGCAGTTCACGGCTCTTTAGCTGCTGGCGCATTAACCTCCACTTTTACTGCATCTCAAGGACTCCTTTTAATGATTCCCAATATGTACAAAATCTCCGGCGAATTATTACCAGGAGTTTTCCATGTATCCGCACGAACCGTAGCGACTCATGCTCTTTCTATCTTTGGCGACCATTCCGATGTAATGGCAACTCGCCAAACAGGATTTGGACTTCTTGCCTCAGGAGGTATTCAGGAAATTCATGACTTAGCCATAATCGCACATCTTTCAGCGATAAAATGTAGTATCCCATTCGTTCATTTTTTTGATGGCTTCAGAAGTTCGAATGAAATTCAAAAAGTTGAGCTTATGGACTATGAAGATTTAGCTAAACTCTGCGACTATGAAGCGATCAAAAAATTTAAACAAAATGCATTAAATCCAGAACATCCTGTTACAAGAGGAACTGCACAAAATCCTGACATCTTCTTCCAGAACCGTGAAGCAGCAAATCCCTATTATATAAAAGCACCAGCAATCATCGAGGAAGTTATGAAACAGGTTAGCAAAGCACTTGGCAGAAACTACGGTCTTTTTGATTATGTTGGTGCACCAGATGCTGAGCATATTGTCATAGCGATGGGTTCAGGAACAGAATCTATACATGAAACAGTAGAATACCTTGTCAAAAAGGGTGAAAAAGTCGGTTTGATTAAAGTGCGATTATATCGTCCTTTCTCCATCGAACACCTACTCAAAGCCGTTCCTGAAAGTGCAAAAATAATTTCCGTTCTTGATAGAACAAAAGAACCTGGTTCAATCGGAGATCCCCTTTATGAGGATATTGTTAATGCATTTGCAAAATCTGAAAGAAATCCAATCATTCTTGGCGGACGCTATGGACTCAGCTCAAAAGAATTTAATCCTCCAATGATAAAAGCTGTTTTCGACAATATGAATTCGGATAAACCTAAAAACCATTTCACTGTAGGAATAGTCGATGATGTCACTAACACCTCTTTAGAAATTACTGATAAAATCAATCCTGAAGATCCTGAAACTACCAGATGCAAATTCTGGGGATTGGGCGCTGATGGTACTGTTGGTGCAAGTAAAAACTCTATCAAAATCATCGGCGACAACACTGATATGTACGCTCAAGGCTACTTTGTATACGACTCCAAAAAGTCCGGTGGTATCACAATCTCTCACTTGAGATTCGGTCCTAAATGTATCAGAAGTACCTATCTGCTAACCGAAGCTGATTTCATCAGTTGTAATCATCACTCTTATGTTACACGCTATGACATCCTTGATGGGATCAAAGAAGGAGGAACATTTCTTCTCAATTCCGAATGGTCTGTAGAAGAAATGGAGAACCAGTTTCCTAACAAACTAAAAAAGATTATCGCCGATAAAAAAATCAAATTCTATAATATCAATGCCTTCAAAATTGCTGAAGAGATAGGACTGGGAGTACGCATTAACACTATTATGCAGTCAGCGTTCTTCAAACTAACCAATATCATTCCTTACAATGACGCCATAACATATATGAAAGATGCGATTAAGAAATCCTATGGAGCCAAAGGTGAAAATATAGTAAAAATGAACAATGCTGCAGTAGATAAAGGCAGTTCAGAAATTGTCGAAATCAAAGTGCCAAAGGAATGGGCTAAAGTACAAGTTGAAAAAGAAGTCCTTCCCGATTTTTGGCCCCCACATTTCAAGAAAGTAGCTTATCCAATCAATAAACTACACGGTGATGACTTACCTGTATCAGCATTTTATCCGGATGGAACATTTCTAAATGCTACTACTCAATATGAAAAACGAGGAGTTGCCATAAAATTGCCTAAATGGATTGCTGAAAATTGTATACAATGTAATCAATGCACCTATGTTTGTCCTCACGCTGTAATCAGAGCTTTCCTATTTACAGATGACCAGATCAAAGATGCTCCTTCATCGTTTACCACACTTGATGCTATTGGAATAAAAGAACCAAAAGGATTAAAATACCGTATTCAAATAAGCTCCCTTGACTGCACAGGATGCGGAAATTGTGCTGATGTATGTCCTGGTAAAAAAGGCGTGAAAGCCCTCGAAATGACTCATGCACCAGATATTATGGATCAGGAGGCAAAAAATTGGGAATTTGCTATCTCTAAACCTCGCACAGATAATCCTTTAAGTGTTAAAACACTCAAAGGTTCTCAATTCAATCAACCGCTGTTTGAATTTCACGGAGCTTGTGCTGGGTGTGGTGAAACACCTTATATTAAAGTCCTTACTCAATTATTCGGTGAACAAATGCTCATTGCAAACGCTACAGGTTGCTCATCAATCTACGGTGGTACAGCACCATCACAACCTTTTACATTTAATGAAGATGGTTACGGACCTGCCTGGGCAAATTCTCTTTTTGAAGACAATGCAGAGTATGGTTTCGGATTCAGACTTGCTGTTGACCAAATCCGTGTTAAGCTTGAAGAACTCGCTAAAAAAGCAATCGGACTCGAAATTTCTGCAGAACTAAAAGAGACACTAAGCAAGTGGCTCGAAAACATAAATGATTTTGAAGAGTCCAAGAAACTCTCCAAAAAAATCAAGAAACTATTACCTGATGCCATTAAATCTGCCAAAAATGATGAACTAAAAGGAATCCTTTCTGAAATAAAGGACAAAGAAGAATATCTTGCGAAAAAATCAGTCTGGATAATCGGTGGAGATGGTTGGGCTTATGACATTGGTTATGGTGGTTTAGATCATGTATTGGCAATGAACAGAGATGTTAATGTACTTGTCCTCGATACAGAAGTATATTCCAACACCGGTGGACAGGCATCAAAAGCCACTCAAATGGGAGCAATCGCCAAATTCGCCGCTGCTGGAAAACCAATTCGCAAAAAAGACCTTGGTTTGATGCTTACAACTTACGGATATGTTTATGTTGCACAAGTCTGCATGGGTGCTAACAGAAATCAATATCTAAAAGCGATTATTGAAGCAGAATCCTATCCAGGACCATCTATCATTATTGCCTATTCACCCTGTATAGCACACGGAATCAGAAAAGGTATGGGACTTTCTCAACAAGAAGGTAAAGAGGCGACAGAATGTGGATATTGGCCCATTTATCGTTATGACCCAAGACTCGAACTCGAAGGCAAAAATCCTTTCCAACTCGATGGACCGAAAGAACTCAATGGCAAATTCGTAGAATTTCTAAATGGAGAAGTTCGTTTCGCATCATTGAAGAAACTCTTCCCAGACCGTGCAAAATGGCTCTATGAAGGTGCCGAAAAAGAAATGAAAAAACGCTTCAATTCCTATCGCAAAATAGCAGGTTTAGAGCCTATTCAATAATCAATAGAGAGTTAATCGATATAAAAGAGGTTCTTAAAAATGAGAACCTCTTTTTTTATCACGATGCTTAAATATTATATATTTTTACAATATAAAATTATTCAATGAAATTACATCATTTAATTATTTTTGTTGACCTTGCCTATATTTTATTTAGGATAATTAAGTAGTAATATATTAGGTCTTAAAACAGATGTTTTCTATCATTTCTAAGATTAAGGAGGGTAAAACAATGAAAAAAATAGTGCTTTATATCTTGGTTTTTCTAATTCTCACTTTCTTCCTTATTCTATATCTTTCTGGAGACGACTCCAAAATCTTCAAGGGAAGTGTATACTATAAGTGGTCTGCTGAAAATGGTGTCCCTGAAGCCGAATTCAAAGGTGGTTATGGAATAGATGAACCTATAAATGAAATCGATATGAACAACCACAACGATTTTACATTTACCAGAAATGTATCAAACACAAAGAAAGAAAACACAAGCACAGGAAATATCATCTCTATCCAACACAACTTTGTTGGAACTGATGAAAGTGATGGTTCAGCAACATTACTTCAACTACAAAATGAAAATGATGCCTCTGGATCAGCATTCATATACAAAAAAGATGAAGATATAAATGGCAAAAACACACCTGTACCCAAGTTTATAATAGGTCTTGATGGCAATACAGAAATCAAAGTTCCTGACAGAAGCAATTACGATCCACCGATTCCGCAAGAAGAAAGTCTGGAATCACAGGCGCTTTTTACCAGAAGAATGCTGGATGAAAAATACCAGCCTCCCTGGAACAATACAAGCTTACAATCCGTAGCATACTTTGCAGCGCTTGAAGATTATATTCCGACAAAAGAAGGAGATCCTAATTATGTTCCCAATGAAGGATGGGGCTGGAGTCATAAAGATGAAGATATGTCCAAAGTACAAACACCCATTTATATTATTGGAACACAGCATTTCGGAAATTTAATCAAACCTCCTCCTTGTGTTCCGCAATGGGAGATTTTTCCCTTTGTCAATGGCAATGGAATCTTTTCTTCCAGTAACATCACTTGCGACTCCTACTATTATATTAGTGAAGACGATGAAAAATTTTCTTTCGAACCTGACCCACTTGATCTGGGAAATGAAAGATTAAAACAATGGTTTGGAGGATTGACAGGTGTCCAGACAACGGCAAGTATCGGAGGAAAGGCTCTTAGAACACCTGACAGCATCCCTGATGGAAAACTCGATTATCTCAGAGAAGATTCTCTACTCTATATGGCTCCTGCAAAGATTTTTTCCGTTGCTGGACTTATGAGTTCAACAACTATTGGTTCTTCAGCAATGGAAAAACCAGCTCCTTACGACCCTAAAAATCCTGATCAATATTACACACTGAACATCGACAAATTAGTCGGACAAATCCGAGTTGCAACATCTTCAATAAACAATGTCATTGATTTCGCCAAAGGCAGCTATATTAATCTTGAACAGGCTATTGGAAGCGACATCTATCTCACAATAGATCCATTTATGGAAAATGCATTCGTAAAAGCCGACCAAAAAACCTATCGTGATGAGAGTGTCATCGGAGAATTTATTGGATTACGCATTATGCCTCCAATGATAAACTATACACTCGAAAAACAAACACCGAAACCTCATCTTCCAGGAACTGATACTCAGGATTCTTATGCACTCATTAAACGAGCAGCAGGTATCTTTGTAGGTGATTTTCAAGAAAATGCACAAACATCTTATGAAAAATATTTCAGAATGACAAAAAGAGGTCTTCAAATGACTTTCTCTCTCTCAAAAGAAGAGCAAGAATCCACAATTGGCAATCTTGATGCTGATATGTCAGGCAATTCGATTGTCTCTTTAGGTTCGGTTTATATTGGAGATGATAATAAAAATGACCAATTAACGATACATCAAACGAGATGGAAAGATTGGGCTGTTTTATCATCAGTTGGCTATAGAGATAATGATTGGTCCGAAGATAAGGACGCATTCTTCACATCAGATAATCAGAAGAAAATGTATTTTAATATACCTTATGAGACGGGGACAGTAATCAGTGGTTTTCGTTTGAAATTTTCCACACCTAATGAGAATAACGGTATCGAAATCGAACTTTTAAGAAGATCTGAAAACGGAACAGAAATAAGTTTCGAAACTGTAGCATCCTTAGAAAAATATGGACCCGGAACGATAATCGCCACCTATCCTCCAGAAGGTGAAGCTTTTAGTGAGATTATGAAAGATAATTATTCATATTGCATCAGAGTCTCTTCATTAGTAAATGAGCCTGATGGTATTTGGGTATACTCTACAGGACTGCAAACAAAGAAAAGAGTTCTCTAATTTAGTTGTATTGTGAAACAGGAAGCCAGAAGGATGTATAAATTACTAAAAATCATTTGCATTCCTTCTTTTATGGGAATAACACAATGTAGTTTGATAGTTTTTCAGAGATCTCATTCAGAGAACCCCTTTTTATTGTCCCACATTCCATTAAAATCTGATTAAGTATCCAAAATTTAAAAAAGATTTCTTTCGTAATGTTTCGGTAATGTAAATTAGTTACTATAATTTATATTTATTTAGAATAAAAGAGTGTGTGACAATTATGCATAAAAGACTAAATCAGATTTTTCTACCACTATGTTTTTTATTATTGTTGTTCTCTTGTGATATACAAGGCAAAGTTCCAACCTATCCTGATTTTAACAACATTGACCAAAACAATAATAAAGTTGCCTTTATAGGAGATACGCAACAAATAATCTCTTTGGAGTTTTGGAAAGAGACAAATATAAATAAAAGTGGCAAGCTTCTAAAAGAGATTGTGAATAGAGATCCCGCATTTGTAATCAATCTTGGAGATTTGGTCACTTATGGCTCATCGAAAAAACACTGGAAGATTTTTGATAAAATTAATTCTCCTCTTATCGAATATCAAATTCCCTTATTCCCTGTTTTGGGTAATCATGATTATTTCATTAACAAAGAAAAAGCCTTACGAAATCATTCTTTGCGTTTTCCCTATCTAAAAAATCAAAAATGGTATTCATTTACTTTTCATAATGTTGGATTTTTAATGCTCGATGGTAATTACAAAGAACTGAGTGAAAACGAAAATCAGAATCAGATAAAATGGTATCAGGAAAAACTCAAGAAAATGGAAAACGACCCAGAAATTAAATTTATTATTGCCTGCTGTCATCAGCCACCATTTACCAATAGTAAAAGTGTTCATCCGAGTATGATGGTCAGGGAAAATTTTGCCGAACCATTTCAGAAATGTAAAAAAACAGCTATTTTTTTCAGTGGACATTGTCATTCTTATGAAAAATATCTTGAAGCTGGAAAATATTTCATTGTTTCTGGTGGAGGTGGTGGGAAAATGCAAAAATTGAAGACAAACAAACATAAACGGAAATTTAATGACCTCTTCGACGGTCCTTCTATTCGCTTTTTTCACTTTTGCGAAATGACCATTTATCCTGATAAATTAATCATTGATGTCATTAAGTTAAATGATGATGATAGTTTCAGTAATGTTGACAAGGTTGTCTTCCCAACAAATTAATTTTTATTTTACAATTGACGAAGTAATCTTATTTTATGACATTAATTTATAACATTTCAGAGATATTAATCTAATATCTAAAAAGGAGAAGAGGTAATGTTAGCAGAATTCTCAATTTTCCCTCTGGGAAAGGGAGAAAGCGTAAGTAATTATGTCGGCAGAATCCTTAACATCGTCGATAAAAGTGGATTAGATTATAAATTAACAGCTATGGGAACAATAGTTGAAGGCGATTTTGAAAAAGTAATGTCATTAATTATAAAATGTCACAAGGCTATGTTGAAAGATTGTGAGAGAGTTGTTACGAATATTAGGATCGATGATAGAAAAGGAAGAAAAAAAGCAATCCTAAGAAAATTGAAATCTGTAGAAAAAGCTGTCGGTAGAAAATTAAGAAAGTAGACTTCTTTAAAATCTCTAAGAATCTATATTAATGGAATCAAGAAGAGAAGAAATTATAAAAATAGCTTTCTTAATAATATTCAGTTCTTTTTTGATTTTTTTCAAGCTTGGAGAAATGGATATTGCAAGCAGCAATGAGGGACAAAGAGCTGTTCCGCCTATTGAAATGCTCAATTCCAGTGATTATCTTATCCCGACAATAAATGGAGATCTTTATTTAGCCAAACCACCCCTTATTTACTGGATGATTGCGGCTTCCTATAAACTTACTGGAACCATTAATAACTTTACTGCAAGATTACCTTCAGCAATATGCGGTGTCATTTTTATCTTAGTATTCTATTTTGTAAACAAACAATTCTTCGATAAAAATATTTCTTTCCTGTCAAGCTTACTACTCATAACAAATCCCTATTTTCTAACAAAAATAAGAAAATGTGAACTTGATTTTCCTCTTACCTTAGCTCTATTTATCGCCATTTATTTCCTATATAAAATATGTTATGAAAAAGACAAAAGAGTTTATATCTACTCATTTCTATCAGGATTATTTCTTGGAATATCAACATTACTAAAGGGTCCTGTTCCACTTCTATTTTACCTTACAGCTATCATATCACTACTGGTAATTGATAAAAATAATTTTAAAAAACTATTTAGCTTCAAGAGTTTAATAATATTAATTGCTTTTCTCATTACGGCAATCCCCTGGTATTTGTTGGTTATAAAAAGAATTGGAACAGAAGAGAGTTGGAATATCTTTTCCAATCAAGCACTAAGACGAGTCTACAGATCTTCAGATATAAATAGTGGTTCCATACTTTTTTATCTATTAAGAGTACCGCTAACAATGGCGCCCTGGGGATTTTTGCTTCCTCTTACATTAAGCCCAAGATATCTTAAAAGGAACCAGGATTCAAATCACATAAAATTCATTTTTTTCTTTTTCTACATAAGTCTTATAATATTATCTTTCATAAGAGGTAAAGAAATAGAATATGCCTTACCTATTATCCCCTTCGGAATGATGCTTATTAATCCTATAATAGGCGAATTTCTCAATAATAAACTTATTAATTGGCAAAAAATTTATATAAAAATATGGTTCTGGATTATCATATCCGCGCTTCCAATAGCTTTTTTCTATCTTATAATGATGTATAAAAATAATCTGAATCCTTTCAACCAACCTCTCATCAAAATATTCTCTTTGTTCGCAGTTTTTTTATTAAGTCTTTTTGCAATAACAAACTTTATAAAAAATAAATTTTCAAACTCATTGTTTTTTATGATAGGAATTATAACATTCTTTTCACCCTTCCATACTATTATAGAAATAAAGGATAAGAATAAAAATCAGTCCTTAAGAATAATCGGGGAAAGCGCAAGGAAACTTATTGATAAAAATTATACTGTCGAGGTATTTGAAGAAGATAGACCTCAGCTTATTTTCTATATCAGAAGAAGGATAAATGAAAACCACCAACTCGAAGATGTTAAAAATAAACTCAACCAGTTAAATCCTTATTTTGTTATCATCAGGGACAACAAATACAAAAAACTGAAAGGTTTATTACAGAACAAGGAAACATACATATGGACAGGACCAGTATCAGAAAGGAAGTTTATCATAGTAAGCAATATTAAAAAAACAGATTAAAATAAAAAGATTGGTGAAGAATATCATAATAGGAGTTAAACAATATGGACATACCAAATAAAACTTCATCAATCCTCCTAAACAAAAATCGTTACACTTCACTAATCCTATTTCTAATATTTATAACAGTCTCATTACCACTACTAATATATGAATTAGGAGAACAAGGTATTACATCAAGATCAGAGGCAAGAACAGTAGTCTTTGCTCGAGAAATGATTCAAAATAGTGATTACATCCTTCCAACAGTGAACGGTGTTCCACGACTTGAAAAACCACCTCTTTACTATTGGTTAATCATCCCAATATCCCTAATCAAAGGAATTGTTGATGAATTCACAGGAAGACTTCCTTCGGCTTTTTTTGGATTCTTTACACTTATATTGATTTTCTTTTTCACAAAAAATCTAACGCAGAAACTTTATGAAGAAGGAAAAACTAAATTAAATCCTTCATTATCAGGATTTTTATCGGCATTTATGCTCTTAACAACATCATTATTTTATTCTAATGCCAGAAAGTCCGAAGTCGATATTACTCTTTCATTCTTCATAACTCTCTCTGTTTTTCTATTATATAAATATCTGGATGAATTTGAAAAAATACCGAAACGAAGGCTGACATTTTATTTACTACTGGCTTATATTTCTATGGGTTTTGGAGTTCTCACAAAAGGTCCAATCGCCTTTGTAATTCCCTTATTACCATTCTTGATAATTTCAATAATAAATCGCAAGGAACGGTCGAGATCGTTCCCTACATTTTATCTGACTCATATATTTGGTTGGATAATAATGATACTTATGATAGCTCCCTGGCTCATCTTAATCTTTTATCGTGTAAAATCTCAAGGCTCTCTTTTATTTGAAGAATTCATAACAAGATTTACAAAGGAAGCTTCACACAAAAATATATTTCTTTATTATATTCCCGTCATTCTTCTTGGATTTTTCCCATGGTCAATTTTTATTATTCAATCGTTAATTACCTGGGTAAAAAATGAAAAGTCATCATCCCGTCGTTATTTATTTTATATCTTTATAGTTAATTTTATCTGGCTATCTATAATGCTCTCAAAAGAGAGCCATTACATCCTCCCAATCATTACAATATTGCCAATATTTGTTGTATATTATCTATATCGTATTCCTAATATGGGGAATAGTCACGACAGTTCCTCACATTATTCAATTTCCACACTAACCAAAAAAATCTTTCTCATATTAACCATTATATTTTCTCTTGCTTTAGTAGCATTAGGAATTATCTTCCAATTTTATATTATATTAGCTCTTACACTATTGCTCATAATAGCCTATATCGTAATAAAAAATATCCCCAAATTCAGACAAATTTTTTCATCCACAAAAAATATTTTAGTTGGAAAACATATTCTACTAATATCATTGTTACTTGTATCAGAACTTGCTTACATAGCTTATATATCTGAAACAATAAGTATATATGAAGGCACAGAATATTTTATCAAATCATTCAAGAGAAAAATACCAAAAGAAAGCAACGTTGCATATTATCAGGAAGCAGATCCTACATTTCTGTTTTACTATAAAGATCGACTACCCACATTTGATACCTTAGATAAAATAAAATCATTATCCCAATCAGGTTCTGATACATATATCGTTGCAGATAGAGATATTGACGACTTCAAAAGTGACACGGATTTCATTCATGTAAAATCCTATTACAATAGTAAAGGTAAAGCCAAATTCGGCATATTTCTTCTAAACAAGGCATTAATAAACAAGGAGATAACAGAAGAGGATTTTATTAAAAAGCATTCACCTGTTGAAATCATCGCTTTAGGCGATACGGGACACGAAACTAAGGGCACTCAAGAAAACATTGATGAAATAATGAATCTTGACTTAGCAAAAGATTTAGATGTCGTACTTCTTTTAGGTGATAATATGGAAGGGAAAAACTATATTAATATTTACAGTCGTTTTTTTAAAACCTTTTAACCTCTTTTTAAAATTGGCATACCCATTTATGCAGTTCTTGGCAATAATGATGAATCCTAAGCAAATTTCCAGATCAATTTCAAGCCTTTCAATATGAAAGGGCAAAGATATTATACAGTAAATCTTGGGAAAAATTTCATAGATATTTTTATGTTAGATGCAACGATTCTCGATGTCCAGAGTGAACAACAAGAAAAGGAATTAAAATGGTTCACAAAAGAATTAGGCAAATCAACAGCTCAATGGAAAATCGTTGTTATGCACTACCCGATTTATACTTCTGCTCATAGTCACGGACCGAATCTTAAATTAAGAATGATGCTTGAACCTTTATTTGTTAAACATAGAATAAATATAGTTCTTGCCGGTCACAACCACATTTACCAAAGAACAATCCCCATAAAAGGTGTAGTATACTTTGTGGATGGAATTGGAAGTAAACATAATCATGGTGGTTATAAAGAAGATCCATTAATACCTTACAACTACGATAAAAATGAAGGATTTTTATATATGGAATTCTCTTATGACGAAATGAATTTCAAAGCCATAGATAAGAATGGCTATATTTTTGATAAGGGAACCATTGATAAACATATAAATATTGAGTGAGAAGGATGGGTATAGAGATGAAGGAGAAAATTATTAATAGCTAAATTTCCCCAGAATAGAACTTTATTAATTTTGTTCAATTTTATCATAACGTTCATACAGACATTCGATCGCACCCATAAGAAGAATCATATATCCAAAAAGCTCGCAACTCTCCTCCAGAACACGCGCTGCAAATCGAATATAATTCTCTCCCATCACTACTTTCCACAATGTCTTCTGTCCTATCAATCGAGAAAGAATCATCACAACCAAAAATCCAGAAAACATTAATCCAAAACTCCTCTTATCCAAAAAAATAAAGAACTGCTCTTTCAACTGCTTAAAATTCTTAATGGAAAAATATGCGAAATATAATAACAAAATTGTGGCAATGATTTTCCAGGTTTGTCTATGAATGAGATGTTCGAGAGTATTATCAAGTTCTCTTGCAGCACCTACTAACAACAGAACTATAAATATATGATACAGTTCTCTACTAGCATTATTTTTTTTACTCGCCAAAAAGAATATAAAGCTCATTAAAATCAAAGAACCAAACTGCATCCACTCTACTACACAATCTTCCTTGAACAAATTTTCTGCATTTCCTTTTATTGAAAACAATACAATTGATTCAATAATAATAGCAGACAATATAAGATAAATAAATAATCTTGCTGCCAAACAAAACCTATTATTAAGTTTGTTATACTGGTCAGACATTTTTCCTCTTTTATCTCCCGTAAATTGAAATCCTTGAAATATTGGTGATTATGCGATTCCCGCCTTACAGGTAGCCCTTGCCTGTAAACGAGAATCCAGAATTTTATAAAAAATTATCTTTAACTTTTAAATTTTAAAAAAGAGAAACATTTATTAATATCACAAAACAAATATGTAAAGAAGAATTATGAATCATTTTTAAGTTGTTTTTTCGGATTAGTCAGGAAAACATACCAATAATTTTAATCATCTTTCCCAAAACTAATTTGAGGTGAGAAAAGTATTCGGATATATTTTTCACCACTTGATTTTTTATTGTACTGAAACAAACGCCATAAGATAGAAAAGTTTTTCTCCTTTTCCTCTATATTTACATAAGACACAAAAGGATTAATTTCGAATTCAAAACGATTATCATCTTCAAAACGATAAAAAAGTTTCCATAAAAAACGCGTCACTTTCTCATCCCTCTTCAGATTTACATTATGAGAAGTAAATAGCGGAATACACACAAATCCCTTAGAATTCTTTTTATTCCAGATACTTGTTAATAACGGCAGAATAAAACATTCCTTTCCTTTTGAATTATGCGTATAGAAAAACAGAGGAATAAAATGCAGATGTTCTTTTCCCCACAATACAGGTCCTATACCATACTTCTCATTAATTCTCCAGGACAACAACGGTGGAATAGCATAATTCTTTTCCCATTTAAAAAACAAAGGCAAAATGTGGAAGTAATTTTCACCCCATAACACAGGACCAACATTATATTTATCATAGATTTTACCCGACAGTAAAGGAAGCATAATCCAATTATTTCCCCACGAAAAATATAGTGGTAAAATATGCCGATAATTTTCTCCCCAGAAGACCGGACCGAAACCATAATTATCATTTACCTTCCAGGAAAACAATAACGGCAATACCCAATTATTATTCCAATGTAAAAAGAGCGGAAAAATGTGAAAATAATTCTCCCCCCACAGAACATTTAACACAGCAGAATTATCACCAATACGCCAACCTAAAGGAACAACAAGAAAATTCTCCCAATCCTCTCCCCATATCCAAAATAACGGAAACATATGAAATGCGTTTTTCTTAAAACCGATGAACGCATAATTGGGAGGAATTGCATTTCTCGGATCAAATGCCACATCGAATAAATCATCAATAAATAAAAACAATCCACTTAATGATACTAACTGTGAAGGGGCCCATAAAGGCAGTATCCCATAATTCCCCTCTTTTTTATCAAATATAGGATACAGAAATAAATTCTTACAAGAATCCGCTTCAAAAAATATAGGAAAGATATAAATAAAATCATATGCCCAATAAACAGGTCCTATTCCTCTCGTTGAATCAAATTTACTGAAGAAAGGAAGAAACATATAGTTAAGCTCATCTTTGTCATCCCTCCAGGAAAAAACAATTGGGAAAAAATGAAAATAACCTTTTCCTGCTTCGTAATTGGGTCTCCACCATATATTAAGAAAACCTTTATTTTTATCTATTTTCCATCCAAGAGGAGTGACAAAATTCAATGGTTCATCTTTTGACTTATAAAAAATAGCAACTGGAATAATTCCCAAGAACATACTCTTTTCACTCCTATTATAAACAACATTCGCAAAATGACCCGAGAGAAAATCCGTTGTCTTTTTATTTTGATGAAACAAAGGAAACAAAACCTGCAATTTATAATCGTAATTACTCACATCCTGTCGGTAATACAACAGGGGCCAAAGATAGACATTATTACCTAAAGTCACATCATCAGCAGCCTTTTCATTTTCTGCTTTTAAAACTATTGTCATAGAAAAAAATAATAAGAAAATTATTATAAAAACTGAGATTTTCATTTCTCTACCTCTTGACATAAAATATAGACAAAAATAATATTAAGATTTGCTAAGTATACAAATACACCAATTAAAAATAATCATACTTACAGACAATTGTCAAGAACCACTATATTTATAACATTTTTAACATAACCTAATAAAAATCTTACAAGACCAAATAGAAATATTTCACTGAGAAACTAATATTTAATTCATAAAAGGATTGACATAGTCAAAATTAGTGTGTTAACTCTTACAGTCTTTTTCTATAATATTAGTATAATAAGCACCCTAATACACTTATACGATTAAAGTTAGGCAATCATACATAATAACATTATCTGAAAATTAAAAGGATTTATATAAATGAAGCGTACATATCAACCACATAAAAGAAAACAAAAGAATGTTCATGGTTTCAGAAAAAGAATGAGTACAAAAGGCGGAAGAGAAGTCATAAACAGGCGAAGAGCCAAAGGAAGAAAACGCTTAAGCCATTGATGTTTTATATTGAAAATATATGCAGTTTATATCATATTAACTGATGAATCTCAAATTTAGCACTGAAAACAGAATTAGAAAAAAAGAAGAATTTGAGACCATATACACCAAAGGGAAACGAATAAACTGCAAATATTTTTTTTGTTTTATATTAGACAATAATCTGAAACATCCAAGACTGGGATTAACCGTAAGTAAAGTAATAGGAAATTCAGTCACGAGAAACAGGGCTAAGCGATTATTGAGAGAGATGTTTAGACTTAACAAACACCTCTTCAAAAAACCTGTAGATATCGTAATTAATGCGAAAAAAAACATAGTGAAAGCTAACTTAAAGGAACTTATTACTACATATCTGAAGACATTGAAAAAATTAGGACTTATTAATGATGAATAGACCACTTAGACTGATTCAAAAAATTCTTATTAGTATATTGAAGTTGTACAAACGCATAATTTCACCAATTCTTCCTCCAACTTGTAGATTTTATCCCACTTGTTCTGAATATTCCATAGAAGCGATTCGTACATTTGGTCCCATAAAGGGAATGTGGCTTTCTTTTAAAAGGATTTTAAGATGTAATCCTTTTCATAAATCAGGTTATGACCCTGTTCCAACAAAAGTAAACAGAATTGAACATTAAGAATTATTAATTATAAAAAAAGACAAATATAACTTTCTTGTTTTAGATGAGTCTAAATGAAATAAAGCAATTTTA
>CAZYWQ010000018.1:0-1662 GCA_964651675.1 uncultured Candidatus Sumerlaeota bacterium
TGTTGATCCATCGCATCCTCTGTATGGGAAAAAGATGTATATGGAAAAGATTGGAAATGGCAAAACATATCAATCATTCGACTTTAATAACTGGCACTTTATACTCCTCGATTCGATTGGCATACCATTAGAGAGAAGATACATCGGTGAAGTCGATCAAGAACAGATGAAATGGCTCGAAGCAGACCTCAAAAAAGCGGGTGAAAAAAGACCTATCGTTATAGTAACACACATTCCTCTTTTTTCAATGATGACACAATTCGATAAAGGCTCCTGCGAATCCAACAGCCGTGGTCTTGTTATCACAAACGGTCACGAAGTGACAAAACTCCTTTACCCCTACAATGTTAAATTTATCTTACAAGGCCACTTACATCTCCAGGAAGAATGGCTATTCAAACACAAGCATTTTCTAACAACAGGCGCACTCTGCGGTAAATGGTGGAAGGGAGATCATCGGGGTTTCTCCGAAGGATTTACTCTCATCAACTGCTATGAAAATGACTTCGACTTTAAATACTTAACTTACGGATGGAAAGCAGTCGAGAAACCCAAGAAAGACATCTCAGCTCCTTTTACCCCTGATGAAGATTATAATATATGCTCTACAGAAAAAGAAAAAATATTGATCGAAGTCTAAAATAGTCGTTGCATCAGAGGATAATCTCACAAATTAACTGCTTAAAAAGCCATTTTATCCCTAAATAACATTTTATTTTTCCTCTATTAGAAATTTAAAGGTTAATCCCTTTTCTGCCGAATATCTAATAAGAATCAAAAAATGCCGCATCATAAGAAAAAAGTATGTCTGAAACATCGGGTAAAACTTATATAACAAGTAATTCAGATAGCAAATACAAGGTATTATTTCTACAGGCATCTGATGCTATTTTCATCTTAAATTATAAATTTAAGATACTCGAGTTAAACGATAATGCCCTGAAACAATTCGGATACTCAAGAGAAGAACTTATCGATGAAGACTTCTTGAAACTGTTTCCTGTTAAATCCAGAAAATCGATAAAAAAATACTTCGAGAATGTCTTTGAAAAAGGCTTTATCAACTTCGAAAATCCATTGCTTAAAGAAGATGGTACCCTATTAGAAACTGAAATCACTCTCCAGAAGGTTAAATATCATGGTGATTATGTTTTACAATGCTTTATAAAAGACATTCACAAACGAAAAGAAACTGAAAATAAACTAATCAGAAAAAACAGAGAATTACTTATTATTAACTCTATTACACAAGAAATCATAAAGTCATTCGACATTGATAACATCTTAACCAAAATAATTCATAAAATAATCGAGCTATTAGAAGTTCCGATGGCGTACATCTGTCTTAATGAAAACGGCACTCCGGACAAATACAAAGATTATTTAAGCACCAAACAGAATCCAGAGTATGACAAATCCATTGCGGTTAAACTACACAACTATTTTTACGAGAATCCTATCCCAGACAATACAAGTGTCATAGAAAACAAAAATCAGAATAACAATGAAGTAAAACAATTTCTCACCAACAATGATGTTCGAGCTATCATAATCTCTCCTATCATATCCAAAGAAGAGACGATCGGTTTAATTGCCTTTGGTTCAGAAAAAAATAAATCGGAGATTCCGGGTGAAGACCACAATTTATTAGAACTAATAGGA
>CAZYWQ010000018.1:1672-6324 GCA_964651675.1 uncultured Candidatus Sumerlaeota bacterium
CCTGATTTCCGAAAAAATCAGACTGTTTAACAAAGAACAAGCAGAAGTCAGAAAACTCTCTACCATCTACGATATCTCAACAACGATCAATAAATCCCTCAACTTAGACGACACACTAAACTCCATACTCGATAAAACACTTGAATTATATAATGCCGAAGTTGTCGCCATCCACCTACTTGATGAACAAACAGGCATACTCAGTATAATAGCAAGCAAAGGATTAGAAGATCAATATCTCAAAGAAATACGAACCATAAAAATGGGTCAAGGATTCGTAGGAAAAGTCGCCGAAAGTGGACAAGCATTAGTTATCCCAGACTTCTCAAAGGAAGAAAACTTACAATACAACTTCACCAAAAAGGCAAAGTTAAAAAGTCTCTCTGTCATTCCACTGCTCTCGAAAGATAAAGTTATGGGTACAATCACTCTCGCAACAAAAAGTACCATTTTACCCTACTATGACATCAACACACTAAACACCATTGGTAACCAGGTTGGAATAGCCCTTGAAAACGCCAAATTATACCAATCTGCCCAAGACAGACTAAACGAGATTCAATCAATTCAAAATGCCCAATACGAAATTCTTAAACACATTAACATCGACGATTTACTTGACGGAATCATAAGAGAAATTTCAAAGTGTACACCCTACGATATGATAACCTGTCTAATTGGAACTGAAAAAACATTAAGTTTACATAAAATCTACGGTGATGAAAAGCAAAGCCCTGAATGGTTGAATTTTAAATTCAATCTTAACGAATACACAACACTGAAAAATTTAACCAAAACAAAAAAACCTTCTTTCATATCGAATTCTTTAAAGAATAATAATTTAAAACCACTGTCTATTCTTTCACAATACAGTTCACATGCAATTTTACCCCTCTTACGCGGCGACAACTTTATTGGATTAATAATTATAAGTAAAAAAGAGAAAAACTTCTATTCCCCCGACCAATCCTCTTTTCTCATAAATATTTCCAATATCGCATCAATTGCTATTGAAAATGCAAGGTTAGTCGAAGAAGCACAAAACGACCTTAGAAGTTTGGCAAGTATCGACAAAATAGCGCGAGCTATTACTTCGACCTTAAATCTCGATGAATTATTCAAAACAATCTACGAACAAGTTTGTAAAT
Organism: uncultured Candidatus Sumerlaeota bacterium; assembly: GCA_964651675.1. Lineage (GTDB taxonomy): Bacteria > Sumerlaeota > CAZYWQ01 > CAZYWQ01 > CAZYWQ01 > CAZYWQ01. Next base: position 2,821 of record CAZYWQ010000018.1, read on the forward strand.
TCATCAAAACAGATGCCTTCTTTATCAATACCTATGATGAAAAAAGTCAAAAAATTACATCCGCTTTCAATGTAGACATTATTGATGGTAAAACAACAATCATAAAAGAATCGATTCCGAAAGAAATCGATAGCCAACACTTAAAACAAGTTATAACTTCCAAAAAACCAGAATTACTATTAAGAAAAAAAGACCAATCAATCAAAGATAACCTTGTCCCTTTTGGTAGTGTTGACAAACGATCTGCCTCACTACTTTTCGTGCCTTTAATGTTTGGTGATGATGTATTAGGAGTCATCTCGGCTCAAACCTATGAGTATGAAGCTTACGACAACTCCTCTTTAGAAATGCTCCAGACCATCGCTTTGTATGCTGCTATTGCCACAAGACATGCTAAAATGTATGAAGAAATTCACAAAAGAATTGCTGACTTAAGTTTGATTCATTCCGTTACTTCCAAAATTATTTTAGCATTAGATCTTACAGAAACACTTAATATAATAGTCAAAGAACTATCGACATCACTCAATTATAATTATTGCAATATATTCTTACCAAAGAAGAATACCAAAGAACTCTATATTGCCGCCACCTATGGTCAACCTGAATGCATCATTGAAGACCTAAATGAAAAACATACCTTTGCAATGGATCAACATCCTTTCAAGGAAGGTCCAGCTGCAAAATGTTTCTTAGAAGGCAGAACAATAATAGTCTCAAATGTCTTCAAAGATCCCATCTATAAACACTGGATAGAAATTGCTAAACAAAGAAATTTTAAGTCTATAATTAAGGTCCCACTTAAACACAGTGATATGACTTATGGAGTTATTGCCTTATACAAATCCGAATTCTATGACTTCTCCGAACACGAAGTAAAATTATTAGAAAGTATAGCTACACAAGCCACAAGTATTATCAGAATAATAAAATTATATGAAGAGTTAAAACAATTTGCTCATGCTGTTAGAAGCATAAGAGAAGGAGTAAGCATAACCGACCTCAATAGAAACATTATTTTCGTTAATGAAGGACTACAAAAACAAACTGGATATACTTATGATGAGTTAATTGGAAAATCAGCAGACTATTACTCATCAGAAAAAAATCCACTAAGTCTCGAAGATCAGATAATTGAACAGACTAAAAAAGGTGGTTGGCAAGGTGAAGTCATTAACAGAAGAAAAAACGGTGAAGAATATATCGTCAATTTAAGTACTTCGATCGTAAAAGATGAAAATGACAATCCAGTCGCATACTTGGGTGTATCATCAGACATTACAGAAAAGAAAAAATTATTAAAACAACTCCATGATTCAGAATTAACATATCGTGGCATTGTTGAAACAGCAAAAGAAGTAATCTTTAGAACTGATATAAATCTAAAATTCTCTTTCTTAAATAATGCCTGGAAACTCTTAACACAATACTCCATTGATGAAAGTATTAACAATCATTTAATATTTTACGTAAACGATGAAGATCGGCAAACTGCGACAGATATGTTCCAAAGATGTCTCTCAGGTTATAAAATAAATGAATTTGAAACCAAGTTTGTCGCAAAAGATGGCACAATAAAAAATGCCACTATTTCAGCAACAACAATATATGATGATGAAGGTGCTATAACAGGTATTCAGGGTTTGATAACCGATATCACAGACAGAAAAAACCTCGAGCAACAACTTATTCATGCCCAAAAAATGGAATCCATAGGAATGCTTGCTGGTGGAATTGCACACGATTTTAATAACTTATTAGCCGGTGTTTTAGGATATGCTTCCTTTATCAAAAAGCAAATTGAACCAACCCAAAATCTTTACAAATATATCGACATTATCGAAAAATCAGCTATTAGAGCCTCTGATCTTACACAACAGCTTTTAGCCTTTGCACGAGGTGGTAAATATCAGGTTAAACCCCTTAACCTTAATCGAATTATTGTAGAAACACTCAAACTCCTGGAAAGAAGCATCGATAAATCCATATCTATTCAAAAAGACCTTTAAGAAGAATTATATACTGTCAAAGCAGACTCATCACAGATGCAACAAATTCTAATGAATATCTTTCTAAATTCCCGTGATGCAATGCCCAACGGTGGCATTATCAAAGTTAAAACAGACAATATTATCGTTGACGAAGCCTATGTCACAAAAAACATCAATGCTAAATACGGTAAATACATACGAATCTCCATCATCGATACAGGTATAGGTATTCCCAAAGAAAATATTGACAAGGTATTCGAACCATTCTTCTCTACAAAAGCAAAGGGTAAAGGTACAGGACTGGGGCTTTCAATGGTCTATGGTGTTATCAAAAACCATGGAGGATTTATCGAATTACAATCAAAAGAAGGAAAAGGTACAAAATTTGACATATTTCTCCCTGCAACAACATTAAAACCAGAAGAATCACAAGTAGTAGAACTCGAAGCAAGAGGTGGAAAAGAAACTATTTTATTAGTTGACGATGAAGAAATTATCAGGAACTTAGCAAAAGATATCCTTGAATTCAAAGGATATAGAATTGTATTAGCAAGAGATGGTTTCGAGGCAATTAATATATATAAACAGGCAAATAAAAACATCGACCTTGTAATACTTGATATGATTATGCCAAAACTCGGTGGTAAAGAAACATTTAGAAAATTAAAAGAAATAAATCCCTCCATCAAATGTATTTTATCAAGTGGTTATACAAAAGAAACAATCGCTCGAGAAATACTTGAGGAAGGAGTTCTTGGCTTTGTACAAAAACCATATAGAGTAAGCGAACTATCATCAATCGTAAGAACAGCCATTGACTCATAATAGCATATAGACTTTTTCATCAATCAAACTGGACGATGCCCTCATTACGAAAAGTTTTAACTAATTAAGGTAATAAAGTATTGACTAATTTTATGGTATAAATATCAATGGGTTCGAAAAAGACAACAGACGAAAAATCCTCAAAAAAAACAAATATGAAACTCCAACTGGAGAGATTAGAGGCACTACACAAAATAAGTAAATCCATCTCATCCACTGTTGACCTACAAAAAGTATACATTTCCATCTTCGGACAAATTAAAAAAGTTTTTAAAGCCCACTCCTTTGTCATAGCAATGTATTGTGAATCGCCCAGAGGAATAAAATATGTCTTTACCGCAGATAGCATCGAGGGTGAATTAAGATGTTTTGAACCACCTCATAGAATTCAACCAATCAATAAAATCATTGAAGATGTACTAAGTGGGAATCCAAAACATATCGATAGAGAAGGTAACAATCCCTCGCACATTATGCCAAAATTTGGTGATATCACAAAAAAATCCGCTTCCATTTTAATTGCACCTTTAATCTCCCAGAATAAAACTCTTGGTTTTATGTCAGTTCAAAGCTACAAACAAAACGCCTTTACAGAAGAAGATTTAGATTTCTTCTGCAGTATCGCAAACTTTTCCACTATTGCCATCGAAAATGCCTCTCTGGTTGAAGATTTAAAAGACAAAAATCT
>CAZYWQ010000018.1:6334-15490 GCA_964651675.1 uncultured Candidatus Sumerlaeota bacterium
ATTCAAAACACAATACAATATTATTAAAGCTATATCATCATCTCTCGATTTAGAAAATATCCTCAAGCAAATCGTATCATACGGGAAAAAGTTTTTCAACGTCGACAGATTCTCGATTTATTTAAGGGAAGGAAATGAACTCGCACATTACATTACATATTGTGATGAAGGATACAACCAGGATTTTACTATTATGCCGGATAATGTCTCACTAAGTGGTTGGGTTGTCCAAAACAAAAAACCTCTATTTGTCTACGATATCAACAAAGACGAAAGATTCTTAAGTTATGGGAAGGCACTTCCATATCCTGCCTGCTCTTATATTGGTGCTCCCTTAATCGTTAAAGACAAATGCATTGGTTTAATCAGAATTATTACATATCAATATATTGATTTCTCAAATAAACAAATGGAACTTCTTGTGAATTTAGCAAATGAAGCTTCCGTTGCCATAGAAAACGCACGCTTATATGAACAACATAAACAATCCGAAGAAAAATATATAAGTATCATATCAAACATAAAGGACATCATATTTATACTTAATGAAATAGGAGCGTACACATATATTAGCCCACAGTGTATGGAAAATTTGGGTTACTCAACCGATGAGCTAATAGGCAAAGTATTTATTCCTCTTATTCATCCTGAGGATTTAAGCTTCACAGTCCATTCCTTCAAAAAAACAATCGAGGAAAAAGAAGAGAAAAATCTCCTTATTAGATTCATAAGAAAAGATAAAAAAATAGTCTGGCATTCTATAAAAATCAGTCCCATAATTGAAGATGAAAAAGTCACGGGTATCATCGGAGTATCAAGAGATGTTACCGAAATGAAAGAACTTTCCCACCTCCTCCAGAAATCCGAGGAAAAATTCAAAAAAATCTTCGAGCATTCGCCCTTCGCCATTGCAACAATAAACAAACGAGGATACTTCGAGACTATTAATCCCGCATTTATTAAAATATTTGGTGTTAGCAATCCTGAAGATTATCTTAACAAAACAAACCTACTTGATCCCAACACATCTAATGATAGCTCTATACACACTGATTTGGCAGACTTGCTTAATGGTAAACCATTCGAAAGATATGGATTCAGGCATATTTCACTTACCAGTCATAACGAACTTTACCTCAATATCAAAGGAGTGCCTTTATTTGACGAACAAAACGAAGTCAATGGAGCATTAATCATTAGCGAGGATATAACGGAACGAAAAAAATCCGAAGACAATATATTATACGCTCAGAAAATGCAAAGTATTGGCACACTTGCTGGTGGAATTGCTCACAATCTCAACAACATTCTTGGCGGAATTTTAGGTTACGCATCATTAACAAAATCCGAAATAAACGAAGGTTCTGAGTTATATTCCCGATTAGACACTATCGAAAGATCATCCATCCGAGCAGCCAATTTAGTCTCTGAGCTCCTTACATTCTCAAGAGCCGGTAAGTTCGATCTCACTCCAAGCCATATCAACAATATCATCAATGATTTAATCGACATCTTAAAGGAATCTTTTGATAAAAACATCCAATTCAAAAAACTACTCGCCCCAGATGTCGCCTATATAAAAGCTGACAAAAACCAGATTTTTCAAGCATTAATGAATATATTTATTAATTCAAGAGATGAACTACCTAATGGAGGAACTATCAATATTACAACATCCAACATTACTCTTGATGAGACTTTCTGCATAAACAGACGAGGACTCAGACCAGGTGACTATGTAAAAGTCTCCATCTCTGATACCGGACCAGGAATCCCCGATGATATTAAAGAAAGAATTTTTGAACCATTCTTTTCAACCAAAGGAATGGGACAAGGGCTTGGATTAGCTACTGTGTATGGTATTATAAAAAATCACAACGCTTATATCGAGTGCGAATCCGAAGTAGGCAAAGGTTCCACTTTCACAATCTATTTCCCACAAACCGAACCTATATCCGAAGAGACCAAAGAGACCTCTACGAAAGTAAAAGGTGGAAACGAGACAATTCTTATTGTAGACGATGAAAAAACATTAAGGCAACTACTGAAAACATCTCTTACAAAATTAGGTTATGAAATCATCACTGCTTCAGATGGCATAGAGGCGTTAGAGATATACCAAAAAGAAAAAGACAAAATTGATCTTGTTATACTCGACTTAATAATGCCCAAACTAAGTGCCAAAGAAACCTTTAGCAAACTAAAGAATATCAATGAAAATGTAAAAGTAATATTAACCAGTGGATATGCACTAAATGAATCAGTCAAACAACTCTTCTCCAATGGAGTGATTGACTTTGTTAAAAAACCCTACAACATTCCTGAAATAGACTCCAGCATCAGAAAACTAATCGATTTTTAATCCTAATCCTTCGAAATACTCATTAGTATCTCATTCTTATATAAATATGAATCCAGAATGAAGTTAAAAATGACTTGATCTGGATAGAATCATTTAACGCAAAAGAATGCAGATAATACGATTTAATGCGTAAATTTGATTATGTAACAAACTTCTTAAGAATTGATATTATTAGGATTAGTTGAATAAGGTTAGAAGCATAACTCAAATAAAATAAAAAAGGTATAAATTATCATTTTTTTATTGATTTTGTATTTTCGGAGTATAAATTGAGTGACTAAATTTAATAAAAAAAGGAGTAAATAAATTGGCTCTCATAGTGCAAAAATATGGAGGGAGTTCAGTAGCAGATCCGGAAAAGGTAAAAAATATAGCGAAACGCGTTATTGAAACAAAAAAGCAAGGAAATGATGTTGTTGTAGTTGTTTCAGCAATGGGGAAAACAACGGACGGATTACTCGATTTAGCACACAAGATAACAGATGATCCGGATCCGAGAGAGATTGATATGTTGCTATCGACAGGTGAACAGATTTCAATCGCTGTTATGGCAATGGCAATTCACTCATTAGGTGAACTTGCAATATCAATGACAGGTCCTCAGGTGGGCATTCTTACTGACAGTGCGCATCGTAAAGCTAAAATCGTCAGGATAAACGAAAATAGAATTCTTACAGAATTAAAAGCAGGAAAGGTTGTCATAGCAGCAGGTTTTCAGGGATCGACAGTAGACAATCAGATAACAACCTTAGGAAGAGGCGGATCTGATACAACTGCAGTAGCCTTAGCTGCTGTTTTAAAGGCAGATGTTTGTGAGATATACACGGATGTCGATGGTGTATATACAACAGACCCAAGAATTTGCCCTAATGCAAGAAAATTAGATAGAATATCCTATAATGAGATGTTAGAACTTGCGAGTCTTGGAGCGAAAGTGCTTCATTCCAGATCAGTCGAGCTTGCGAAGAATTTTGATGTCCCACTTCATGTGAGGTCAAGTTTTAAAAATGAACCAGGAACAATGGTTTCAAAGGAGGTTAAAGATATGGAAGATATTGTTGTGAGTGGTGTAGCATATAATAAAGGAGAAGCGAAAGTGTCGATGGTAGGCGTTCCAGATAAACCAGGTATCGCTGCTGAAATCTTTGGAACACTTGCTAATAATAATATTATCGTTGATATGATTATTCAGAATATTGCGGAAAATGGATTAAACGATATCTCATTTACCGTAAGTAAAGAAGATTTGAAGCAAACAATAAAAACAGCAAAAGAACTTAGTAATAAATTAGGTGCAAAAGATGTTGTTTCTGACGAAAAAATAGCAAAGGTTTCCGTCGTTGGTGTGGGAATGAAGAGTCATTCTGGAGTGGCAGCGAAGATGTTTAATGCCTTAGCTAAAAATAATATTAATATCGAGTCAATAAGTACATCAGAGATAAAAATATCCTGTATCATCAGAGAGGAAGACTGCGATAAAGCTGTTGTGGCCATTCATTCAGAATTTGAATTGGCAAACGCAAATGGTTAATTGATCAAACGCTATTTTTACTTTGGTTTTTAAAATATTATTAATTCTTAATTAATTATGTGAAGAGATAATCCTATCGGTTATCTCTTTTGCTATTTTAAAGCACTTATTTTTTCATATCTGAGTGATTTCTATCCTGTGCATTTATTTTTCATTGACATTTTAAAACTTTTATTACGATATTTACCGATTATATGAGAAAAATCTATGAAGGTCTTTTCAGGGTGATAAATCAAAGGATTCTTGACTTTTTTGAATAGTCAATTCAAGATAAATTAATTGTGAAAATAAAATGGCAAAGTTCAAAGAAAAAAGAAAAGGAGAAAGACGAAGGCGAGTTGATGTAACAAGTCCTTATGTACAACCAGGTAAGGACAGACGAACCGGAAGAGATAGAAGAAAAGGCTCAGAATTTGGGGGTGACCTATCGAAGAAATTCAAATCCACATCAAATATATATAAGAAACAGATTGACGGTTTGCTGAAAAAGACTGATAAATTAGAAGAAATGAGGAAGTTTCGAGAGCGAACTCTCGAGGAAGATTCACAACCAGAACAAATTTCATTTGAGATAATCGAAGAGAAAAAATACCCTCCTGAGAAAATTTATCCTGATGCATTCATTTCTATGACTGAATCAAAACCTAAAGTTGATGACATACTTAAGCCTACGAAAAAGAAAGAATCTAAAGAAACTTCTGAAAAAATTTCCTTTGATGACAAATCCAAAACCTTTGGTGTTTTGTTGCTATCCTTTATTATTCCTTTTTATCTTTCCTGTTACATTTTTCAACCATTTATCCTGAAACAATTTCCTATATTAAATGTGGTTTGTCCTGCTTTAATTGCATTAGGAATATATTATGTGTTTTTGAGAAAATAATTGATTCAGTGTAGATTACTCTTTATTGATCTTTTGATGTTGAAGTTAATTCCGTTGCAGCACGAATTCCTTTTGCCACTTCCGGAATCACATAAAGGCGTTCATAAATAGGATGTATTGTTTTTCTTAAAATCGGAAGCTTGTTATAAAACATAACCACACCAAACATACAGAATATACCACCAATTGTTAAGGTATTTCCTGCGCCAATCTTGCTTGCGACAAACCCTGAAATTAAACTCCCAATAGGTATTATTCCCAATACTGACATAGCATAAAAACTCATAATTCTTCCTCGCTTATCATCATCCACAACTGTTTGTAAAACTGTATTACTCGATGCTACCTGCACCATCATTCCAAATCCTACAGCCACCATTAATATTAAAGAAAGTAATAAAATCCGAGATAAGGAAAATGCAATAATTCCAATACTAAAAATACTCCCTGCGAATGGAATAACCTTTTCCAATCCGAGCACTCTCTTTCTGGATGCTAAAAAGAGAGCACCTATCAAAGCACCTATTCCTGTAGCGCCCATAAGGAAACCGAGAGTATGTGGTCCACCCTGAAGAATATCTCTCGCAAATACAGGCATCAGAATTATATAAGGCAAGCCCATTAAACTTATTAAACAAAGAAATAGCAGAATGGTGCGAATAGGAACAAAATGAAAGGCATAATTAAATCCATCCCTCAATTCCTGAAAAATATGAGTGGTTTGAGGTTCTGATTTTCGTGGAGAAATCCTCATAGAAAATAATGCAATAATAACAGTAAGAAAACTAATCCCATTGATGAGAAAACAAGTGCCTTCACCGACAATTGCAATCATAATCCCAGCAATGGAAGGTCCGATCAATCTCGCACTATTAAACATCATAGAGTTCAAGGCAATGGCATTTCCCAAATCCTCTTTTTTCTCAACCATTTCGATAACAAAAGACTGGCGTGCAGGCACATCAAAGGCATCGACAATGCCTCCGAAAATACTCAAAGCAATAATATGCCAGACCTGAATATATCCTGATAAGACAAGAAATGCTAAGATGAATGTTTGAATCGCATACAAAGATTGTGTTGCAATAAGGATACGAAGGCGACTGAATCTATCGACAAAAACTCCCGAAAATGCTCCCAGGATAAAGGTTGGAATATGACTTGTAAACCCGACAATCCCCAACAGAAACGCAGAGTTAGTCAATCGATAAACCAACCAACTCATAGCGGTTTTCGCCATCCAGGTTCCAATGAGAGAAATACTCTGTCCACCGAAATACAAACGATAATTTCTATATCTCAATGCTCGAAAAATATGCTTTAGACCTTCAATAGCATTGTATTTAATGGATTTTATTTTTAATTTCTTCATTCTGTCATTAAGCAGGAAAATTTATTGTTACTATCTATTATCCCCACCATTTTGGAGTGCGAAAGCTTACTTCCACTGTAGGGAACGGTTTAAAACTTTTCCCTACAATGCGAATTTTTATTTTTTAAGTTTCTTTCCTAATAATACCTCTTCCAGATTTGCTGGAAGATTGTAGATGCGTCTATTGATGGCGTTGCAGACGGCATTGACAATGGCTGGTGCAACAATTTCTGTGGCTGGTTCACCGAGACTTTTCGCTCCAAATGGTCCTGCACAGTCCGGATTCTCAACTAATATCGTTGTGATTTCTGGCATATCCATCGCCGTTGCAATCAGATACTCATCAAGATTGTTATTCATAATTTTACCTTTGTTCGATTCAACTTCTTCAAGTAATGCATACCCTAAACCCATTGCAACTCCGCCATAGAGCTGTCCCTGAGCTGTTTGTGGATTAATTGCCCTTCCTACATCGTGTGTCGATACAAAATTCGTTACTTTTACCTTTCCAGTTTCTGTATCCACTTCCACTTCGGCAATTTCAGTTCCATAGACATAAGTAAAATAAGCCTTACCCTGTCCTCTCTCCTCATCCCAATCGACATCCGGAGCTTTGTACCATCCGAAAAAACATAATTGCACACACTGTTTCACACACTCTTGAATGATTTTATCAAAAGGAATGGAAACACTGCGAGCATTCTTTGATACAATCTTATTACTTTGTAAAAATAATTTATCAGGTTTAATTTCAAGGATACGACTTGCCACATTGAGAACAGTTTTTCTTGCTGATTCAGCAGCTTTTTTTACGGCATATCCTCCCATAATAGTCCCACGAGAAGCCACTGTCGGACCACTATCAATTGTTGTGCTTGTATCTGTCTCGAGGAATCTGATTCTATCGATAGAAATCCCCAAAACTTCAGCAGCAATCTGAGACAAGACAGTCTGAGCACCTGAACCATTCTCTGCAATTCCTGTTGATAAGATTATGCTTCCATCGGATTGAATAGATAATATCGCACCAGCATAATCCTTCCCTTCAGCTCCCAGACTGCATCCACGATAACTACATGCTATTCCTATCCCCTTCTTTACGATTTTGGATTTTTTATTGAACGCATAAAATTCTTTTTTCTTTTTTTGATAACTACTTGCCTTTGTTGCCTTTTCGATACATTCCATTAAACTGACTTTATGAGTTAAAATCTGTCCTGTTGTAGTAATCGAACCATCTTTATAACCGTTCCTGATGCGTATTTCAAGTGGACTCATTTTTAAATGTTCAGCCAATTCATCCATTAAAGACTCAATCGCAAAGTTCACCTGTGGAGAACCAAAACCTCGCATCGCACCTGTATAAATATTATTTGTATAAACACCATAAACATCTGCGTAGATATTTGGCACTTCGTAGGGACCAGCGCACTGAACAGTCGATCGCCAGGTTACAAACGGACTCATCGACGCATAAGCACCAGCATCAGCTATGAATTCCGCTTTCAGAGCCATTAATTTCCCATTTTTCTTGGCACCAATTTTATATTTTATAACATAAGGATGGCGTTTATAAGATTCTCTGATTGAATCCTCTCTTCGATAAGTAATTTTACAAGGGCGATTCAATTTCATCGAAGCGATAGCAGCCCTTGCTGCAAGAGATTGCATAATCTCATCTTTACCACCAAATGATCCGCCAAGTGGTGTTTGAATTATTCGTACTTTGTTCAGAGAAATCCCAAGCACTGAAGCAACTGTTTTCCGTGCAGAATAAAGATTCTGAATGCATCCATATATTTCGACTCCACCATTATAATCAGCCTTTGCACTCACACTCTCAGGTTCGATATACAAATGCTCGATAAACTGAGTCTTGTAATTTTTTTTAAGGATTGTATCCGAATTTTTAAATCCATCCTGCACCTTTCCCTTTCTCACTTTATGTTTAAAGGCAATATTCCCTTCAGGATGAATTCTCGGTGCATCATTTTTCATCGCCTTAGTTACATCAAAAACAGCTTCGAGTGGCTCATATTTAACCTTAACTTTCTTCGCAGCCTTCCGAGCAATCTCCTCTTTTTCTGCAACTACCATCGCAACCACATCCCCATAAAATCTAACTTTATCATCAGCGAACAATTGCTGGTTTTGGATAACAACTCCAAACAAATTTTTACCCGGAACATCTTGCGCAGTAAAAATCCGAAGAACACCTTCTATCTTCAAAGCCGCTGAAAAATCGATACTCTTTATCAAAGCGTGAGGATATTCGGAATAAACTGGAACGCCATAAGTGGTATTATGATACGAGAAATCATCCGCATATACTGTTTTACCCGTAACCTTCCCGACCGCATCCACTCTCTTTACCGGCTTGTTAACGACACTAAACTTATAATTGGATGATAACTCATCATTATTTTCAGGATTAATTATTTCTTCTCGTTTTTTAATCATCATTAGCTATCTCAAAAATTTTTTTTCAATCATTTATAAAAAGATAAATCAGACACGACTTATGTTTCAAGCTATTTTTATATTGACATATTTCAGCAAGAGAAAATATTAAATTGAATTTAACAATTGTCATTCTATCGGAGAATAAAGATGGCGAATCGGAAGAAAGTATCAAAAAAAAATGTTATCGAAGAAACACATCTTCCCTTATCCATTGATGAAGCGTTAATGGAAGCGACAAGATGTCTTTATTGCTATGATGCACCTTGCATTCAAGCCTGTCCAACAAGAATTGATATTCCTACCTTTATCAAACGCATCCTTGAAGACAACATAAAGGGCGCAGCAAAAGTCATCTTCAAAGCCAACTGTTTCGGAGGAAGCTGTGCGAGAGCCTGTCCTGTGGAAGTATTATGTGAAGGAGCTTGTGTACTGAATGAACTAAAACAAAAACCTGTTGCAATCGGAAGACTTCAAAGATTCGTCACTGACTGGGCAATGAAAAATAAAATCCTCTTTTACAAAAAAGGTGAACCAAACGGAAAAAA
>CAZYWQ010000019.1:0-2500 GCA_964651675.1 uncultured Candidatus Sumerlaeota bacterium
GTTAGGCGTTGGTCCATAAAAAAGACATACTGCACTCCCCGGTGGCCAATAGCCGATATCTCCCAATTCCACAATTTCTTTTGGATCCTCAGGACCCGATTTCACTAATGTTGTAATGTATATCTCATCCCCCCAGGTATTGCCAGTACCTGTTATTGGTAATGCATCAAAAACCTTCTGAGCAGTCTCTGTATCATTTAGTTCGGCTCTCAACGATAAGGTCTCAGCTCGTATAACGATTTGCTTCGGCATTTGAGTTCTCTCCTTCTCGAAACAGATATAATATGGGCATAGTTGAATAATATATTTTCAAAGATGAACCCTATAGTCAAGATAATATTTTGGGAAAATAACCTTTTATTGCATATAAAAAGGGATTTCTTTTTGTTGATTAGTTTATGTTATTCGGCTTACTCTTTAGCTATTCCATTACTAAAATTATACAGATTTTCCTTAACATTCAGAAAAAACCTGATATATAAATAAGATACACTCATTATAAATTATATTACAATTTTTTTTCTTAGACGGAATCGAATATGAACAAACATGCCTTAGAAGTATTAGAATTTAGTGAAATTCTGGGAATTATCTCGGAATATACCTTCTCCGAACTCGGGAAGAAGTATATATATGCTTTAGAACCTTACTGCGAATATGAAAGAATTATCGAGGAACATAAAAGAGTTGATGAGATAAGGAAATTATTAAAATCGGGCAATGATTTACCACTCGAAGGCATTTCGGACATCCAGCCATCCATAAAAGTTGCTAAAATTCCTAATAAAATCCTGGAACCGATTCAACTACAAAATATCACTCTTTTTTTGACAGCTTCAAGAAGTCTTAAAGATTTTATCCGAAGTCGAAGAGATGAAATGCAAACTTGCTATGAAATTTCTGAACGATTGATAATCTTGAAAGAAGTCGAGAAGGAAATCTACGCTACTATTCATCCTGATGGTAATGTTCGTGATAATGCAAGCCCTGATTTGAAACACTTTCGTGAAAGTATAAGAATCAAAGAAATAAAAATTCAGGAAAAGCTGGAAGATTTGAAAAGAAATTTAGATATAAAAAATTTCCTCCAGGAAGATTTTATAACCCAGAGAAATGGTAGGTATGTAATTCCTGTGAAGATTCAATTCAGAGGATATGTGAAGGGAATCATCCACGATAAATCAAATAGTGGCGAAACTGTATTCATCGAACCGGAGCATATTATTAATGATTCAAATGAGCTTGCTGAATTAAAGCTAATGGAATCTCTCGAAGTCGAAAAGATCTTAAGAGAGTTAACCAAGCATATCAGAATTCATATCGATTCAATCGAGATAAATTACGAAATATTAGCTTACTTTGATGGTTTGTATGGAATAGCAAATTTTGCAAATAGACTTCACCTGTCATTACCAGCAATAAATCGAGAAGGAGAACTGAAAATCGATGAAGGAAGGCATCCGTTATTGATGGTTAAAATGGGTGAAAAGTGCAGACCATTAGATATGAAGCTTCAAGAGAACGAAAAAGCGATACTGATATCAGGTCCAAATGCAGGTGGAAAAACAATCGCACTGAAAAACATTGGACTTTCTGTACTAATGTTACAGGCAGGGATCCCAATCTCAGTCAAGGAAACATCCGTATTCCCAGTCTTCAAAAATATCTATGCCGACATAGGTGACCAGCAAAATTTATTTGATGGAATCAGCACTTATACATCTCACTTAAAACGCATAATCGAAATCCTCGAAGCACCATTTGAAAAATCTCTTATCCTACTCGATGAATTGGGAACGGCAACCGACCCATCGGAAGGTGCACCTCTTTCGCAGGCAATTCTTGAAGAAATGATTAGTCGAAATTATCTTACTGTAGCCACTTCACATCTACCAGCACTCAAATCCTGGGCGCATATTACGGATACTGTTCGAAATGCATCATTCAGCCTTGATGAAAAAACTAATATGCCAACATATAGGTTGAATATGGATGTTCCCGGCGTAAGTGATGCATTAATAGTGGCGAAAAATTTGGGATTATCCGACAAAATTGTCGAAAAGGCAAAAGCCCTGATGGGTGGATTTGAAGGGCAAATGAAAGACCTGATACTGTCTCTGCAGGAAAAAATCAAATTTAATCAGGAACAAATAGAGCGCTTAGAAGAGAAGATAAAAATTACTGATGAAACAAAACAAACATACGAGATAAAACTCAAACAGCTTACTAGAGAACGAAGTGAATTTCGTTTGGAGTTAGTGAATAAAAAAGAAAAGATTATAGATGAGTTTCATAAAGAACTCGAAAGAATGCTAATAGAATTGAATACAAAAGAAAAGATGCAAAAGGCAAAAAAACAACTGAAACAGATGCGTGAGGATTTTAAAAAAGAGAGGGAAAAACTATATCCTTCTTTGGTTTCGGATAAATTAGGTGTAGAATTAAAAGCTGGTATGGGAATCAGGACTAAAACCGTTCCTGGAATCGGGATCATCAGTAG
>CAZYWQ010000019.1:2510-14617 GCA_964651675.1 uncultured Candidatus Sumerlaeota bacterium
GGTTGATATTGATGAAATCGAAGAAATCGAAACTCCAGAAAAAATTGACGAATATACGATACCTGGTACAAAAGTAAAAAAACTATTCAAAAAACAGATTGATGAATCGATCGATTTGCACGGATACAGAGTCGAAGAGGCGCTGAATCTCGTTGATAAATTTATAGATGATGCAATATTATGTGGGTACAATGAAGTGAAGATAATACATGGGCATGGACACGGGAATCTAAAAATAGCCTTAGCAGACTTTTTAAAACAACATAAACAGGTCAAGGAATTCAAACAAGCTAATCCACTAAGGGGTGGAGAAGGAACAATGATTGTCACATTAGTTTAGTAAACCAAGTATATTTTTGTCATGCCTGAAGTTTTAGTCGGGCATCCAGTTGATTTACTGGATTCCCGTTTACAGCCGCAGGCTCCCTGTGGGACGGGAATGACATAATAAGCAGTTTCTCAGGGATTACATAAAAGGAGGGATTTCACTATGCACTTTTCAATCCTAAAACAAATTCAAAAACGACTACTATCAATATTAATTACATTAATATTTCTTTCTCTAATAATTATAAGCTCATTTTTATCTTTAGCACAATATGGCGGGAAAGAATATTCGATGCGTGCTGTTGAAACCGCTTTAGAAACTTACTTCATAGATTATAATGCGTATCCTGATTGGGAATATAAAGATTACACACGCTTCAAAGTTCCTACCTTCAAGAACACTTCTCTTACAACACCGATTGGTTATCTAAAATTGATGCCGACGGATCCATTTACTGTCGATGAAAGCTATTGGTATAGTTACTATTCAGTTAATGATGAAGAAAACAATGTGTACGGATTTATTATAATTACACCAGGACCTGATATGGACTACGACATAGATCCGGTCAAAGAATATGATCCGAGAGATCCTGAATCTATCAAAAAATTAAATAACAAAAAGTACGATGGCACCAACGGAACAATTAGTAACGGGGATTTGTTTAGAGTAAAAAAGTAATTTGATTATAATAACATATTTTAAAGGTTCTAATCCTCGATATTTGTTATCAACATCTCCAATTTTTTTATAGGACTGATTTCAAAGTGCTTTAATGAAGCAGGAATTATAACATTATCCCCTTTTTTAATTACTACTTCCCCAATATCTCCCTTTTTTCTCATAAGGTTGTCAGAATCAAAAACTGATCGAGATATTGAGGACTTAGAGTATCTTATCTTTCCTTCTCCTGAGATGATTGTATAAATCTGAAATCTATTATTGCTTTTAAAAATTAGTTTATCTTTTAGTATTAGTTTATCCACAGTAAAATATTTACATTTTGCCAACCTTATATAATCTTCCGATTTCACATTTATAATCTTTGGAAGTTTTCTCCTTAGATTGATAACATCAATCGATTTTTCGATATGAAGCAATCTTGAATTATCCTCGTTATTTCTATCCCAGTCATAAAGCCTGTAGGTTAAATCAGAAGATTGCTGGATTTCAGCAATAACAATGCCTTTGAGAATCGCATGAACCGTTCCTGCAGGATTATAAATAAAATCACCCTTTGTGACATTTTCATAATTTAGATAACGTTTCAGTCTATTTTCTCGAATTATTTTTCTTAGTTTCTTCTTATTTTTGATGTTTTTCAGTCCATAAATTATTCTTGCGCCTTTCTTAGCATCAATCACATACCAGCATTCAGTTTTTCCCGAATCACCCTTTTCATTTTTTAGTGCATAATTATCATCAGGATGAACCTGGACTGAAAGGTCATCCTCTGAATCAATAAATTTTATCAACAAAGGAAATTTTTTATATTTTGTATCTCCCAATAATTCCTTCTTATAATTTGCAAATAAAAAATGAAGGTCTTTACCTTTATATAAACCATTTCTGATTTTACAGATATCCCCGGGTCTGTCCGAGACTTCCCACGATTCCCCGATTAGTTTACCTTTAGGAAGTTTTTTATTCATCAAAAATTCCAGTTTTCGTCCACCCCACACTTTTTCTTTATAAATGGGATTCAAGAGAATCGGATATGGATTAAATTTGGCTTTAGACATCACTACTCCTTTTATTCAATCTCTTTCAATTTAGCTTCTACAAGTCGTATCTCCTTAAAATCAGGATACTTATCCATTACCTCTTGCAGATATTTTTTCGCCTCTTCTTTATCATCAAGTTTCAAGTAAGAATCACCAATCCTGAGCAGAGAATACGGTGCCAACTCACTCTCAGGATAATTTACGATTATCTGATTGAAATTTTTAATGGCTTCCTTAAAATCATTCAGATAGTAATAGCTATGTCCTATATAATAATATGCTTCTGCAGCAATCTCGGATTCCGGATTCCTCGTAAGCACCTCATTGAAAATACTGATAGCTTTTTCATACTCTCCCTGATTGAATAATTTTCTACCCTGTAGTACTTCTGACTGAACACTGCTTTGAATATTAGGTGTCGAAATATTCATTTCATCACCTTCAGAAGCAGGTACTTGGGACGAAGTTTTGCTAATATAATATGTCAGTTCATCAATGGCAGCCTGAAGCTTAATAATCTGATTTTCCATCTTCAACATACGATCATTCAAATCAGCAAGGTTCCGATTAGTTGTTCTGGAAGAGGTATTATTTTCTTCGATAAGATTTTTAAACGATTGATTGAGAGTCGCATTGTATGTGTTCACTTTTTTATCAAGTGATTCAATAGAAAGTTTTGTCTGATAAACATCTTCATAAAGAGAAGCCGTCTGTTTGGGTAAAATAATACAAGATGATGCTGATAAAATAATAACGATTGAAAAAAATAAACATAAAAGATTAATAATTTTTCTTATCATATCATTCTCCTTTAATATCTCTATTCAAGACCTATGAAACATTAAAATTGTGCGGTCACATTCATGCGACATAAATGTCGCGTTACAATATTTCAAATTAATTGTCAGTTAAATTTTCCTTGTTTATAATAACATTATCGATTAAGCGTGCTTTACCGACATAAGCCGCAAGAGCAATTAATGTATCTTCCTTAATTTCATCAATGGGATTAAGTGTCTCCATATCAACGATCTCTACATAGTCAATCTTAACAAGATTCATAATGGCAAGTTCATCCAGAATTCTCCTTCTAACGATATTCGCATCCACAACTCCACTTGCAATCAACTCTTTAGCACCCTTAAGAGATGAATATAAAGACGATGCCTGTTTCCTTTCCTCTTTCGTCAGATATTTATTTCGTGAACTTATTGCTAAACCATCTGATTCTCTCACTGTATCAACGCCTACAACTTCAACATCAATGTTTAAATCCTTAGCCATTTTCTTGATTATAATAAGTTGTTGAGCATCTTTCCAACCAAAAAATGCCTTATGCGGTTTAATGATATTAAACAATTTTGCCACAACAGTTGTAACTCCCCGAAAATGAACAGGACGACTTTTCCCACAAAGCTTCTTCGAATGCTCTTCAACATACACATAACTTAAAAAACCTTCAGGATACATCTCTTCTACAGAAGGATAGAATATATAATCAACACCTAACTCCAGAGCCAGACTTTTATCCTGCTCAAAGACACGAGGATAACTATCAAAATCTTCACTGGGACCAAACTGCGTTGGATTCACAAAAATTGAAATGATCAGAATATCCCCAGATTTTTTTGCCTCTTCCATCAGCTTAAGATGACCTTTGTGCAATGCTCCCATAGTAGGAATTAATGTGATTATTTCCCCTTTTTGTTTCAGAGCGTTTGATATTTCTTGCATTCTATCGACTTCTCTAACAATCTCCATATTATTTCCCTTTCCTCATAGACCAATAATCACCGAGTAAAACTTTTACAAAATAAAACTCTAAATTATTAATTATGGATTTATATTTAATCTAAATAAGATAATCAAGTTAATAAATGGAGAGTTCGTATGAAATGCCAAAATTTCGTGATAATATTTCTTTTTTTTGCGAAATAGCAATGTGACTAATATTGACAGGTGCATTGCAAAATGCAATTGCAAAATGCAAGTCTGAGCATCAAAAAACATAAAACATAATTAAATTTCACATACTTTGTAATGTCTCTTTTTTCTTTTGTTCGAAAGATTTATTATAGTTCCAATGATGTGTTTCTTGCCCATAAAATAACCTATTTAATATCAGGTCTTTACAAAAATACAATTCTGATGAAATCGCCCAATTTTATTGATGCATTTACATTGTCTCTTTCAAACGATTAAAAAGTAAAATGTATAGAAATTGGCATTATATTTGCTATAATACATATACGAATAGAAGTATCTGCAAAAGGGCTAAAATAATGAGAGTTTACAAGTGCGTTGTTAAATATGGTCATGCAGGAAGCGGAAAGTATGTAGAAAAATCTGTTTTCGTCAAAGCTCGCTCTATTCTTGACGCCTTAAATAAAGCTAAACATAGAAAAGGCGTCAAGAAGGGTAACGCACTTAAAAATGGTACAAGCATATTAGCAATCACTGAAATATAATCGATTCACCCTTTTCTCCTTATTAATCAATTTCTTCTCCCTTCTTTATAAAGTTTTAATTAAATATCTATTTCACTTTCCTATTACCCCCACAATTCATTGTGGGGGTGTGAATCAACACAGTTTTATTCTTCTTTTCACCACGATAAATCATAGTGTTAATCAGATCTCTCTCATATCTACTATATCCCCTTAATATATTGACAAGAATTAAGCAATAGGTTAGGAGCAATAAGTAATTTAAATAGAACACTTATTGAAAGGGGTAAATTTATGAGAATTAAAAGAAGACATATCTTATTTATCATTACGATTATATTGATTTCATTTGTCATTACATCTTGTACGAGATCACGCTTATGGGTAACGGAAGACAAAGAAAAAATTAAACAACTCAAAAAGGCATGGAAAGAAAGAAAGACTTGGCCTGAACTTAACAAACTTGATTTTCAAATCCCACTATATGCAGAGTATTTGAAAGGAGTGAAGATTTGTCTTGATCCTGGGCATGGTGGAGATGCTCATCTCAAAGGCTATAAAAGAGGACCGTCGGAATATCGTGAAGCAGTGATGAATTACATAGTGGCGCTATTTTTGAAAGAGTTTCTTGAAAAAGCAGGCGCTGAAGTCATTATAACTCGTGATGGCGATGTGGAAGTAAGTTTAGCTGAAAGGTGCAGGATTGCAAACGAAGCAAAAGTGGATTTATTTCTGTCGATTCACCATAATGCTGTCGGCAATCCGTCGAGAAATTTCACGACAACCTGGTTTCATGCCGATCCTGACTATCAACCAGCCAATCTCGATTTAGCAAGGTACATTCAGCAAGGAGTTGCGGATGCACTCAGATTGCCACAAGTCTCAGCCAATCCTCTCAAATCGGATTATTTAATGTATTCTACAGGTTTCGGAGTCTTGAGAGATTTAAAAGTTGTGGGATGTTTATGCGAAGCTTCATTTTTTACAAGTCCTTACGAGGAGTACAGATTAGAGCAAGAGTGGTATCTAAAGCGCGAAGCTTATGGACATTTTTTAGGCATAGCAAGGTATGCTTGGGGAGGTATTCCAAAAGCCTATTTAATCAAACCTGGACCAACTTCTTTTATTCCAGAAAAGAAGCCAGTTATCAAATTAGAAGTAAATACAGGCTTTAAAGGTCGTAAGGGATGGGCTGCTGAAAAACCCTATGTATTTTCGGATTCTGTTGTAACAATACTTGATAATAAGAAAATTCCTTCTTCATTTGATTCGAAAACAGGAATAATAACTGCTGAAGTTCAGGAGCCTTTGCTTGCTGGAGAACATATTGTTATTGGAGGTTTCAGAAATTATAATGGTAACTACAGTCATCCTCTTAAACACAGCTTTATTGTTGATCCACCTGTCGAAAAACTAATACTGACAGCCGCTCCAGATATCATTCCTCCTGATAAAAACGCCCAGACTCAGATTACTCTCGAAGTCTTGGATAGCGATGATATGCCCGTATTAGATGGTACGATTGTAGAAGTTGCATCGACCGGTGGAACCTTTGAAAACTACACGCTTAAGACAGAAAATGGCAAAACGGTTGCTTACTTATTTGCTCCCGAACAACCTGGTCAACTTACTATCACTGCATCAAGTGAGGGTAAGTTCGGTAACTGCAATGCACAAATCCAGGATGTTCCAGACAAAGCATTTATCTACGGTAAAGTAGATGATGCCTTTGCAAACAAACCAGTGAAAAATGTCAAAGGCATCCTGAAAATTGCCAATATCAAGGAAGAATATGTAACAGGACAAGATGGAAGATTTGTAGGAAAATTAGGATACAAAGGCATTGGAACTCTTACATATATGAAAAAAGGATACTATAACGCCAAAGAGATTGTTGAATTAGATGGAAATAAGGCTACTCAGAGTTCTATCAAGCTTTATCCAGTGTTTGATGGTGCATTGAATGAAAAGATAATTATCATCGATCCACGCTTTGGAGGTAAAGAGACTGGTGACATTGATTCTGCAGGCTTATCAGCATCTAATTATAATCTTATGCTTGGTAAAAGATTGATAGAGAAATTGGGAGAAGCCGGAGTAGAAGCTCATCTTCTAAGAGACTCTGATGAACCTATCGAAATCAAAAAGAGAGTAAAAGATGCTAATGATATTAAAAAGGCAAACCTCTATGTGAGATTAGATCACAGAAAATATCAAAGTACCAGCGATGGATTTTTAATGGAGATATATCCTAACAGTAGTAAGGGCAAAGCCATTACAGAAGCAGTAAATGCTCAAGCAGAAAAAATTATGAACTTGGTAAATATGCATAATAAAGGAGTAGGTGATTATGAAATAATGAAGACAGATATGCTTGCTGTATCCGCGGTTCCATACACACTTGACCATCCCGAACTGAAAGACTGGAGAGTTTCCGACATAATAGAAGCTGAAGCAGATGCCTTGATACGAGGACTTGCCACCTACTATGGTTGGAGTGAAGAAGACAAAGAAGAATTAGAGATCAAATTAGATACGACAAATCCCGAGTTACTCGAAAACAAATGGGAGTTGAAATTAGACGAAGTAGTCTCAGGACTATTAAAATATGATGGGACATACAAATATCAAGCTGTACCTATAAGAGAATACAGAATAGACCTGATTGATTCTGATGGGAATAAAGTCGGGACATATAAAGTGAATCTGGCAGAAAACACAAAATTCGCAATTAATATAAAAAAATAAAAAACTTGCTAAATTTTTTAGATTTTTTCTTGACTCAAGTTAATTCTTTTAATAAAGTCCTAACGACTTTGGAATAGAAATTAAGATATTATCTCATTATATAACAATAAGAATTTGATTATTATTCAGGGACAGAACACCGTTCTGTCCTTCTATAAATGACTCTAAGTATATCAGACTATAGAGTCACAAGCTTCACATCATCGATATGGGGAGAGAGAGTTTTTTTGGGGAAGAGGAGAATTCGTAGAGAAGGCAATAATCGTAATCAAGGATACAGAACAAGAATCAACAAACTTATAAATTAATTTTTATAAGATACTGTGATGTATTCTGAATTAAGAAAAACTTTTTAAGCACTAAAAATGTTTAAATTATTTATTTTAAAAAGATACTTCCGAAATCCTTCAATCAAAAAAATTTCAAAGAAACATAATTCAGGAGGAAAATAAATGGCTAAGAAAGACATTATGGCGGAAATCGCAGAATCAAACAAAGCTGTTACAACAGGTATTGAAGAGAAAGATATTAAACACTGGATCAGAATACACATTATGGGAAAAGAATATTTAGTACCCGCTGATTTAACCATAATGCAAGCGATGGAATATGCAGGTTATAGATTCATTAGATCGTGTGGTTGTAGAGCGGGTTTCTGCGGTGCTTGTTCGACAGTCTTTCGAAGAAAAGGAGAATATAAACTTAACACTGCGATGGCTTGTCAAACAAGAGCAGAAGAGGGAATGTATCTTGTTCAAATCCCATTCCAACCTGCTGAAAAACCTTCTTACGACATAACCAAAGAAGAGTATAGTCCGAATGTTTTTTTGAAGTTTTACCCAGAAATCGCACGATGTGTCTCCTGTAATACCTGCACAAAAGCTTGTCCACAGGATTTGGATGTTATGGATTATATCCAGGCTGCAATCAGGGGTGATTTCGAACAAGTAGCCGAACTTTCATTCGATTGTATTCAATGTGGACTTTGCGCATTAAGATGTCCTGCTGAAATTGTTCACTACCATGTTGCTCAACTTGGCAGAAGAATGTTCGGAAGATACGGATTACCCAAAGAAAAGAATGTTGTTGTGAGAGTTAAAGAAATAAAAGACAAAAAATTCGAAAAAGAGTTCGAAAAAATCCTTAGTTTAGAAATGGAAGAACTCAAACCAATATATACTGAACAACAAAAAACAAGAGAAGTCTATTAAGGAGGGAAAAAAGTGGCTGAACTCAAACTTATCGATGGCTATCCGGAGTATATGAGAGACTCTATCAAGTTAGTCGAAAATACCCGACATTCGAGAATTGGGAAATTACCACCTCAGATGACCCCTAAACAGCGTACGGAGATTTTAAATCTATGTCATCCTGATTATGCACCTGGTGGTAAAAGAGCCCTTCAAGTAGGTGCAAACAAAGGAGACACTGCTCCTAATGAAGTTGCCGATATACTGGAGGCTTATCCTGTGATAAAACCTGATGAAATAGATCTGAGTAAGGCTGATTATGAACCAGATATTTTTATAATCGGAGGTGGTCTTGCAGGAACAAGTGCAGCTTTATTAGCCAATGAATCAGGTATTCCGAGTGATAAAATCCTGCTTACAAACAAATTGCGTCATGGAGATGCCAATTCAATGATGGCAGAAGGTGGTACTCAATCTGCTGATCGACCTGAAGACTCTCCTGTTATCCATTACATCGATGCAATCGGTGGTGGGCATTTTACCAACAAACCTGATGTATTGAAAGCCCTCGTTGAAGATGCTCCTGGCGTTATTCAATGGCTTTGTGACCTTGGTGCAATGTTTGATAGAGATGAAGAAGGCAATTTTGTGGAGCTTACAGGAGGTGGAACATCACGCAGGAGAATGCATGCCTGCAGAGATTATACTGGAATGGAAGAATTAAGAGTTTTAAGGGATGAATTTAGAAGCAGACAAATACCTGTTCTTGAATATTACCCCGCAGTAGAATTACTGAGCGACACTAAGGGCAATGTTACAGGTGCTATTTTATGGGGATTAGAAACAGGTGATTATAAAGTTGTCAAAGCAAAAGCCACTATCCTTGCAACGGGTGGTTTCGGAAGACTTCATATACGAGGATTCCCAACCACAAATCATTACGGAGCAACCTGTGATGGATTAATTCTCGCTTATAGAGTCGGTGCAAAACTGAGAGACACTGATACGGTCCAATACCATCCAACAGGTGCTGCTTATCCTCAACAAATTATAGGACTTCTACTTACCGAAAAACTAAGAACAAGTGGTGCTCAACCTCTAAATAAAAGTGGCGATGCATTCGTATTTCCACTTGAACCGAGAGATGTCGAAGCCTCAGCATTTATCAAAGAATGCTATATCAAAGATAATGGAATTACTACACCTTCAGGTATGAGAGGTATCTGGTTGGATACACCTCTTATAGATGTCATAAATGGTGATGGTACAACAGAACGCTCCTTTCCAGGTATGGTTAGGATGTTCAATAGATTTGGTATCGATATGAAAAAAGATCCAGTGCTTGTGTTTCCGACACTTCATTATCAGAACGGTGGTGTCGAGACTGATCCTGATGGTAAAACAAACATTAATGGTTTATTTGTAGCTGGAGAAGTCTCCGGAGGAGTACATGGTAAAAACAGATTAATGGGAAATTCCACGCTGGATTGCTTAGTATTTGGAAGAAGAGCAGGCATTGCTGCTGCTGAATATGCCAAATCAAATAAAGGGAACTCCAAATTATCTTTAGCTCATACAAAAGAATATATAAAGATGTTAAAAGATGCGGGAATTGAGGAAGAAAGAAAAGCTCCGATTATCTTGCCAGAGTACAGAGGAAAAGCTGTATTAGCGAGAATGATTGATATCTTTTAAGTGAGGAAACAATGAAAAAGATAAAAAGTCCCTTAGAAAAAGTTAAAGAGATTTCGGGAGAAAATGTATATGCTTGTTATCAATGTGGAAGATGTTCAGCCGGCTGTTTTTACTCAGACTTGATGGATTATTTACCTAACCAATTAATCAGATTGATTCAACTCGGAGATATTGAAGAGGCATTGAACTCAAAAACGATTTGGCTTTGCGCCACCTGTTTTATGTGTAGTTCGAGATGCCCAAATGGTGTCGATCTTGCAAGAATAATGGATGCTGTAAGGCAGGTTATCCTGAGGTCGGATGTTGACTATATAGATGTGAAACAAATTTCTGAAGAGGAATTATCGATTCTTCCTCAGATTGCACTGATAGCAAATTTTAGAAAAGAGACAAGTTAATTATCAACCTTACCGAAAGGAAAAATTTAGAAAAAGTAAAAAATAAGAATAGAAAGAGATAAGATATGAAAAAGGTTCCTTATTATCCTGGATGCTCATTAAAATCGAACTACAAATATTTTGAAGACTCTGCGATAGAATCATTTAAAGTCTTGGGTTACGAACTTGTGGAATTACCTCGTTGGAACTGTTGCGGAACGGTTTATTCTCTTTCTTCGGACAATCTTATGGGTAAGATTGCTCCTATTCGGAATTTAATAAGAGTCAAGGAACAAAATGAGAATAGAATCGTTACTCTTTGCTCTGTTTGTTACAGTACTCTTAAATTAGCCAACGATTTTATCAGAGAAAACAAAGATGCTAATGAAAAAATGAACAACTTTATGGATCGGGAAGATATTAAATACGAAGGTGATGTCGAAGTGTTGCATCTATTGCAGCTATTACGAGATGAGATTGGATTCGAAAAAGTAAAAAAGTGTGTAAAGAAAGAACTTAAAGGACTCAAGGTTGCTCCTTATTACGGTTGTCTCTTATTAAGACCTAAAGAGGCTGCCATCGATAATGTCGAAGCTCCTACAGTTCTCGAAGATTTCTTATCCGCTTTAGGAGCAGAATCCATTGATTTCCCATTTAAAAATGAGTGTTGTGGTGCTTATCATACTGTAAATGAACGGGATTTAGTCGCAGAAAAAACAATGACTATAATCAATTATGCAAAAAGAAATGGAGCTGACTTAATCGTAAACAGTTGTCCGCTTTGTCAGTTTAATCTGGATTGGAGACAAAAATTAGCCAAAGAAAAACATCCTGATTTCGAAGGTCTACCTGTTTTATATTTTACTCAGTTAATGGCGATAGCCTTCGGATTGAAAGAGGATTTCTTACAAATGGACAAACATTATGTGAAACCAGATTTGGCAATATTAACAAAGTGAATCAGAATTTTAGACTATAAATATATGAGGTTAAGGAAAAGAAAATTATGGATAAGATAGGATTATTTGTATGTCATTGCGGTATAAACATCTCTTCAACAGTCGATACTGAAAAAGTCAAAGAAGAAATGAGTAAGTATCCAGGAGTTGCGTTTTGCACAGATTATAAATACTTGTGTTCCGACCCAGGACAGAACTTAATTAAGGATGCTATAAAAGACAAAAAACTTGATGCTGTTGTCATAGCAGCCTGTTCTCCAACATTGCACGAGGTCACATTCCAAAAGACAATCGAATTAGCTGGACTAAATCCTTATATGTTAGAAATTGCTAACATCAGAGAACAATGTAGTTGGGTTCATAAAGATAAAGAGAAAGCCACAGCTAAAGCAATCAAAATTATCAAAGGTGTCGTTGAGAAAGTAAAACAAAATGAATCGTTAACTCCTGTAAGTGTTCCATTAACCAAAAGAGCATTAGTTATTGGTGCTGGGATAGCAGGTCTGCAAACCTCTCTGGATGTAGCAAATGCTGGATATGAGGTTGTGCTTGTTGAAAGATCACCTTCCATCGGTGGTCATATGGCACAATTATCGGAAACTTTCCCAACACTTGATTGTTCCCAATGTATCTTGACAC
>CAZYWQ010000019.1:14627-15387 GCA_964651675.1 uncultured Candidatus Sumerlaeota bacterium
CTTGACACCGAGAATGGTCGAAGTTGGTCAGAATAGTAATATCAAACTATACAATTATTCCGAAATCGAAGAAGTTGCGGGATATGTCGGAAACTTCAAGGTCAAAATCAGACGGAAAGCAAGTTATGTAGACTGGAAAAAGTGTATAAGCTGTGGAATCTGTTATGATAAATGTCCTAAAAAAGTAAGTTCCGAATTTGAAATGGGACTTGGAACAAGAAAGGCAATTTATATTCCATTTCCACAGGCAGTTCCCAATAAACCTGTTATAGATAAAGAAAATTGCATATACCTCAACACAGGAAAGTGCAAGGTTTGCGAACAGGTATGTCCTGCCGAAGCCATAAAATTTGAAGATGAAGATAAAATCGTTGAAGAAGAAGTTGGAGCAATCATTGTCGCTACTGGATATGAGCTTTATGACATTAATAAATTCCCAGAATATGGAGGCGGAAAATACAAGGATGTAATCAACGGACTTCAGTTCGAGAGATTATTATCAGCATCCGGACCAACTTCAGGTGAGATAAAAAGACCTTCGGATGGTAAAGTCCCGAAAAATGTTGTTTTTATATCCTGTGTAGGTTCACGAGATCCAGAGAATCATTTCCCATACTGTTCAAAAATCTGCTGTATGTATATCGCAAAACAGGCGATTCTCACAAAAGACCACATCACTGATTCCCAGTCTTATGTTTTCTACATGGACATCCGCTCTCCCGGCAAAGGATATGATGAGTTCACCCGAAGAGCGCAGGAG
>CAZYWQ010000020.1:0-15349 GCA_964651675.1 uncultured Candidatus Sumerlaeota bacterium
ACCAGGAACCACAGAGACTTCACCTGTGGCAAAATTGCTGAATCCACCAGCAACAGAATTAATACCAAGTGCCTTATTACTTGTTCCACCAATCACAGAAGATTTCTGAGCACTTGCTGTATTCTGATCACCACCGCCTATTGTAGAATAAGAACCTGAGGCAATATTCCCCGAACCACCGCCGATTGATGATGAAAGACCACTCGCCACATTACTCAATCCGCCCGAAACTGTTGAATAAATATTCAATGCGGAATTTGAGTAACCACCACCGACTGTTGAATGAACAGCATTTTTCAAATCCGCTGAATCATCACCAGCCATATTTCCACTACCACCAGCTACCGTACCATAATCATCCGTCACCATATTTGTATCCGTTTCATTACCACCTCCACCTATAGAAGCTCCCACAACACCCGTCTTAGCCTCATTATCACTATGCCCACCTATTACATTCGGACTTTCATCGTTTCCTTCTGTCCAGAGTCCCTCCAGAGCTATTGCAAAAGGTGCTGGATTCAGCTTCTGGCGTGGTGATAAAACATAAGACGCACTACCCTGTCCGATAGTAATCTCAAGCCAACGATTGGTCTCTCTAAATACATCAGCACCAAAATCAAGCTCTACTACAAACAAACCATTACTCACACTTACATCACTCACTGGAATTGTCGAGCCTATCTGCGAACCCAATTCTTCAGCATCATACAGTCTAAATTCAAAATCATATATCCCATTTGCTGCGATTCCTTCATCCGTTAATTTGCCCTGATAAGTAAATGCACTGCCTGACAATGCGTTCTGGATAAAAATTGCACATATAAAAAACAATACCACTACAACTAACAACAAATTCCGATACTTCCGAAATATACTGTTAACCATTTTCCTTATCCCTCCTTAAGTATCAAGCTACCTCACTTTTTAAATCAAATCATACATAATTGTAAAGAGAAAACTTTGAAATTAATTTGCTAAAATATTTTTTTAAACATAAAAAAGAGCCTAAGCTGAATTTAGAAATGGCAATTTGGAGTTTTTCGAGATCAAAAAAGAATGAGGGGAAAAAACATACTTAATAGACAAAGAAAACAATCATTAGTAAAATGCCCAATAATCAGTAAAAGTGCTCAAGTTGTATTTAATATATTCATTTGCATCGACATTCCCATCAGAATTTTGCGAAGGTGGAGATTGTGTCGAAAATATTAAACTTCCTCCATCATTTGTCTGATAAGCCGATGCGGAAAGATACAAATAAGACGGTACAGTCCCCAGAACTTCACTCAGACTAATCACACCTTCCAGAACACCTCCATTTGAACCTGTAGCTGATTCCGAAAATCCACTTATTCCATAATTTCCACCTGAATCAAACCATCCCGAAAAAGTATTACTGTCCTCATCCGCTACAAACACATTCCACTGTGCCACACTTCCACTCTTTGCCCAAGGTGCACCCAACAAACTTCCCGGATTCAACGCAACAAAAATGAAATGGTCATTTCCTTCACCTGCATCTGTTGTCGCAACATAAAAATAATCTCCTGAATTTGCGGCATATAAAGTCAAACCATTCGAATCCAATAAACTCGCAGAACCATCAAGCGAACCATCCATCGTATACGGAGAAGTTTGAGCTCCTGAAACAGCAAATTTCCAATCCTGACCATCATTATTATCCCATTGATCATAATCATTCCGAAATACAAAATCGATCTCCCAGGCAGATGATGGAATAATCGTAGTATATTCCCACTTATCCGTCTGAGAATTATGCGTCATCACAGGATCCGGCGAAATTATTGTCGAAAAATTATCATAACCAAGATGAATATAAATAGGATCAGAGCCTGCGATAGGACCTTGCGAATCATCATAGATGACCTTAACCTGTTGACCAGCAACAGGAGATGACGGCTCAATCGTTACTCTATCACCACCACCACTTCCACTCCCATCACCAATGTAGGTATGATAAATCGGAGATTTACTTGTGCTTCCTTTATTATCAGTTGCCTCTACATAATAATCAATCAAAACACTATTCAAACCTGTAACTTTAACCCAATATTGGTCAGCAATATATTGAGGCATCTCAAAGAAATCTATATCCGGATCATTATAGACATTATTTGCTGGAAAGACTCTTTTCGTCATCGAAAGAGTCTGCCATTGACCAACTTCACTTCCATCAGCAAATGTCTCATTCTGATTACTCGAAAGCGGATTCACGCCATCATTATCGATGCGATACTTAAAATTAACGCTCTGAACACCCGAAACATCATAGATAAAAGTCCACACCCAGAAATCACCATTTGAATTATACTGAACCCAGCCATATTGCACACCATAATTCAAAGAACCGGGATTATACGGATGCCGTTGAAGTGCCCAGATAGTCGGTGGTGTAGAATCCTGCAAACCATCACCGATAACACTATCAGAATGCTCAACAGCTTCATTGCAAGCAATCGCTGTTTTACTTTCCAAATCAAGCGCCGAACCATAATACATATATCCACTGTCAAGACTCCCCAAATAATAATGCCAGGCTCTTTCAACATCCGTTGTAGAAGAATCAGGATCAAGAATCTTATCTATTCTCGGAGTTGCACCAGAAATCTGTTGCGCTGTTTTAACCCGATTCTCAGCAGCCGTAATCACAGCCCAGTTTCTCTCATCCAGATCCCATCCATTTTCTATATCAATATCACCATACTGGTTATAAAGAACATAATTCCAATTAATAAAAATTGGCGATCCAAAATCACAATCCGCATTCACCCATCCACCATCTTCGATATGAATAATATCACTAACATCAACAGGATGGTCATTCAAATACTGTTGAATTGTCGATGGTGATTGCCCAAGTGAAGCAGCCTCATTCACGAAATTCTGAACACACTCCATATAATATGAATAACCACCTCCAAACGCATTATCACCATCGTGAGTCAAAACGATTAATTCAGGATGAGATGGGTCATTCAAAGCAGTGACTTCTGACATCTCGGATGGACTGAAACTCTGATAACCATCCAACCAGCTAAATGCCTGTGCTGAAGGAACAACAATTATTTTATCTTCGACTCCTGTTTCAGGATCAACATATTTCGCATAATGAGGTCGATAGGCATAAGGAACAGCATTAGTAGGTGAAACACCTCGACTAATAGTAAGCCTAAAATAATTTGTCTGAGTAGGATTAATAATATCCGCCTCATTTGGCAAATCACAAGCCTCTCCACCAGTTCCAATAACCAATGGAAAATCCTCACAGATTCTCGAGATATGATTATTCGCAACAATCGTCCACTCTATTCCACAATCCTTAAGGACAGGAATAATCCGTTCCGAAAAACACATCTCAGCAGGAAAAAAACCATTAGAAAGAGCCGGATTAGTTCCCCAGGTTCTACTCATCATCTCCTGATGCAGCTTGATTTCCATCTCAAGAGTCTCATCACTCACTAATGGAGCAATACAATGATGATAAGTAAAATTCACAATATCCATTTTAGGAAAACCACTCGAAGTTTGCCAATTCCGAGCTTCAATAAAGGAATTTTGCCAACCCGAATAATATCCCAATTGCCCTGCATTTGCCAGACTCATAACATTTTCAATCAAAGCCCCAGAATAATTCACCTGAGCGCCTGCATCAGAATGAGATATAATGGTATTGATAGAATCTCTCGGACGATACTGATAAACTGCCACTCTATCATCCTTGCCAAAAATCTCACGAAGATTATTCTCGGGATTTGGACGACCTCCATCTGTTGCCTGAATAGAATCCCAGGCATTTTCATACTGATCATCACCACTCGATTTCTGATCGGGCCAATAAATCGGCTGATGCAAATGCCACAGATAAGTAGTATGTGGATTTGTATTTGCAAACAAAAAGTTGAAGTTCAGTAAAAGTAGAACAACCAAAAAACATCCAAGAAAAAAACTTATATTAACAACCATAAAACACTCCAAAAGATAAAAATTTGACGCATTTTCATCTATTAAATCGGTCTAATTGGCAGATTTATATCTATCTCCCAATAAAAAGCAACAAAAAAATGATTTTTTTAATAATGTCTGTGGCTAAATGTAGTGAGCACCTTCAGGTGAGATTTATCGCAATTAAGAAATCACAGAAGCACTGAAAAAGGGAAACACGGAAAATAGATTTAAAACAAAAATAGTAAATCGGTAAAATTACCGAGATTAGTCAACAAATTATTATCCGTGATTCCGTGTTTCCGTGATTAAATTTATTATTATAATATTGTCACATAAATCCGACCGCTACAACCCAATAATCACAACCCAACTACATATACTGCAAACGCCTCTTATAATTTTTCAAAATCGATTTTATCTTCTTATCTATATCCATAACAGCCTTATCAACCGATTTCTGATTCCCAAGAACAGCCTCGATATTCGGTGCTAAAGCCTTTTCAAACACCTCATAAAATGCGAGTTTTGTCAAAACAGAATTAAACATTGGTGTTTCAATACCATAATCTTTTCCGATTTTTATCGCTATCTCCATATCTTTATCATCCTTATAAGGATTCCCACTTGATTTCCTTGCTGGAAGCATAAATACATCAACTGCTCTCTTACAACCCTCTGTATTTGTCAGAAACTTCGCAAACGCTACCGATGCTAATACTTTATCCTCATCCTTCTGATTTTTACAGGAAATTCCACCAGGACCCAATCTCACCATCCGATTCCCTTCATAAATAGGTAAAACAGTTGCAAAATGAATCTTCTTATCTTTCTCCTCTGCAGATAAATCCTCATTATACTCTCTGGCTTCTTTAATCACATAAGTCCCACCACCCTGATAAATAGCAAAAGTTCCTCTATACCACCACGGTTGAATATCCCATAAACTCTGTCCAAGCACTGTATCAGGCGTAACCTTATATTTATATATCAAATCACTGAGAAACTGAAGAGAAGCTTTAAACTGAGGTGTATCAGCCTTAAGATTCTGATGGTCTGGAGTCTCAATATCTCCACCCAAAGTCCACATAATATTCGTCAACATCGGCATCCCCTCATAATTCTTAGCCAAACCTCCAAATCCAAATCCCCATTGGTCAATCTTCCCATCCTTATCTTTATCAATAGTAAGCTTCTTACAAATCTCGATGAATTGTTCTCTATTCCAGAGCTGTTCTTGAAGTGATTTCCAATCGACATTTGCCTCCTCAAACATCTTTGTATTGATAAACATACAACTATTATGAGTGCATAAAAGAGGAATAGCATAATACAGATTATCTCCGGGATACTTATATTGCTCTATCAATCCAGGTAAAAAATCATCGAGATCATCCTGATCAAGCCAACCATTCAAAGGAAGTCCTCCCTTATCAGGACCACCTTCACAGATTCCCTGCATCATTACATCAGGAAGATTCCCTTCCAACAAAGCTGCCTGATATTTCTCATTCTGTCCTTCCCAGGTCAGAACCTCATATTCGATAGTAACCTCAGGATAAATTTTCTTAAATTCATCTATCTTCTGTTTTACAAAATCCTCTTCACCTTTAGTTTTAATCGGAACTGTCCAATACTTAATAGTCACCGATTTCTTTGGATGTGGCACATTTCCATCCTTATCCAGTAGAGAACCTAACTTTGCATCTCCCCAGCTCTTTACTTGCTTCTCACCAATAGCTCTCTGAACAAAAACAAAACTTATTAAAAAAATACATATTGACAACAAACATAATATTCTCTTTATCTGTTTGATCATTTTAAACCTCCAAAGAAAAATTTTTATTAAGTATAATCGTAGGGATTTTATTAAAAAGAAGAGAGACAAAAGAATATGCTACGGTTCTTTAATATCATACTTTTTCATCTTATAAATAAGAGCTGTTCTACCGATACCGAGGTCAGCAGCAGCTTTTGATTGATTCCAAGCATTCTTAATCAGCGCTTTCAAGATCAATTGACTTTCAATCTTATCGAGAGTCTGGGTTAAATCACCATAAGCAGTTATCTTATCATCCATTTTCTTAATAGCAACATCAGGATGGAAGCAATTTCTTATCTCCGAATTATGAATAACATCATCTTTCGTCATCACAGCAGCTCTTTCAATCACATTCTGCAATTCCCGAACATTCCCGGGCCAAAAATATGTTAGAAAAACACTCTCATAATCCTCTTCAAACTTTAAATTCCTATTATTTTTTTGGTTGAAATCCTCGAGACATTTCTTCGCCAATAAAATAGTATCCCGAAATCTTTCCCTCAAAGGTGGCAGATGAATGGTAATGACATTTAGTCGATAGAAAAGGTCTTCGCGAAAAACCTTTTCATTAACAGCTTCTTTCAGATCGATGTTAGTAGCTGTGATTATCCTCACATCAACAACAAGAGTTTTTGTCCCACCAATTCGTTCGAATTCTTTATCTTGCAGAAGTCTTAACAGAGATACCTGAGTTTTCAAATCCATCGTTCCTATCTCATCGATAAAAGCAGTTCCTCCATCAGCAACCTCAAATAGCCCCTCTTTTTGTTTTATAGCTCCTGTAAACGCACCCTTTTCGTGTCCAAAAAGTTCGCTCCCAAGCAAATCATTCGGCATATAAGAACAATTTATCGTAACAAAAGGGTTATCCTTCCTTTGGTAAAGATTTAATAACCCGGGCTCGCGGCCCACTATCGTGGATTATTCTCGCTATAAGATTTTTTCCCGTTCCTGTCTCACCTGTAATCAACACCGAACTATCAACATCTTTAACACTATCAATTATCTGCTTGATTCTTTTTATTTCAGGACATTCACCAATAAAATCATCAACGCTAAGGAACTTATCACGCTCAGTGATTTCTATTTGTTGTTTGGTTTCCTCAAGGACTTTCGCAAGCCTATAAAATATTTCATTCTGGGCAAAAGGTTTTGTAATATAATCTTTAGCACCACACCTCAT
Source organism: uncultured Candidatus Sumerlaeota bacterium (assembly GCA_964651675.1). GTDB lineage: Bacteria > Sumerlaeota > CAZYWQ01 > CAZYWQ01 > CAZYWQ01 > CAZYWQ01. The sequence goes on from CAZYWQ010000020.1 coordinate 6,972, forward strand.
CGCTTCTACTGCCTTTTCTATATCTCCAAATGCCGTAATAATAATGACAGGTGTTAGCGGTGACGACTCCTTAGCACTCAATAAAACAGCCATCCCATCGGCTTCAGGCATTCTATAATCCGTTATAACACAATCATAGTTATCATTTTTAATCGCCTGGATAGCTTCCAGACCATTTTTACAGGTCTTTACTTTATGCCCAATGTTTTCAAAAGCAGATTTGAGTGACTTCCTCATCACCTTATTATCATCAGCAATTAATAAATGAGCCATCTCGGACAATCCTTATTCTTAATAATTATATATCGTTAAAAAACAACTTCAGGTACAGTAGTAGAATAAATTTTACCAGTTTTATTATCGTAAACCCATTCATTCATAAATGGTTCCTTAACCACCTTGCCTTCTCCAAATAATTCAGTAAGAGAATCTGGGAATCTCTCATTTTTCTTTTTATAATTTTTTATTTTATCCTTTATATACCTGAGATAAACTATCATATCGCGAATAGCTGTATATTTATCAATAACCACACCTGTGTCAGAGAAATACAGATATTGAGTTCCATACGCTTCTGGTGGAATAAAAGGTAAGTAGTTCTTTTCAGCAAGTTCATCAAGTTTACTCGGGTACCTTCCATACTTCTCCTTAAATGCCTGAATTAAATCCCTGAACATCTTCAAATTATAATTATTCGTTGTCAGTTTTATTTTCTCATCAGCAACACTCATTATCAATTCATCATTATCTTCGACAGCCTGTTCATAATCTCTTCTCCACTTATCCAAAGCAATAATATATTCACCCTTTTTTTCGACCAACCAGGGAATATGTCTAAAGACCCAATCAGGAACATCCTTACATCTTATTGCGATTTCATAATAAACAAGGGCGGAATCAACATCGCCAAAGTTAAAATATGCCATATAACCCGCATAGTATGGAATTTTATAAGGCAAGTCAAGAACTTGTGCTTCGGGTAAATATTTTTCATCCATAAGCTTTCGAATGATTTCGACAGCCCGTTCAGGGTTCTGATTAAGCAGGGCATCCTTCATCTTTTTCAATCTATCATCAAGATAATTCGCAATTCCACGATTAAAAAGCTTATATGTTTTTTCTTTATCTCGTGCCTCATCACCCAATACTAATGTTCCAAACAGATAAGCCTCTTCAAAATGTGGATCTAATGTGATAATGATATCGAACATTCTGTCAAAATTCTTATAGATACGATCTCCTGTCCAGTGACCACCAAATGCCTGAATAGTCCGAAACCAGAAAAAATCGGCAACAAACATATCATAATCCAATACTAACGGCTTGATAATGTCCCCTTTTGGTAAATAAAGAGAATCGATGTATGGAACACTATATTCCACTCTTTTCAATATTCTATTCTGTAAAAGCACAGATACCGAAAAAGACACTACCAATATTATAACAAACAGAATATTCCTTTTCATAAAAATTATACCTTATTTAAAGTTTCTCCTCTGGAATATGAAAACAGCAATGAACAAAAGGAAAACAGAGTAAGTAAAAGCATATAAAACTGGCTCCCAGGAAATAGCGACTGTATCAGGATTATGGATGACTTCAGCACGAATATTATACAAACCCAAATTGGGAACAACTCGACATACAACATTAGCAAATCCCTTCATAAACACATTAAAAGCAGGTACTTCTTTGCCAGCATCAATAATCTTTTGGGATTCCCTTGCCAAATATTGTGCAAATCTTAATATATCCTCGTTCAATCTTCCAATTATAAACATAATCAATGTATAGATTGCGCTCATCGTAGGATTTGAAAACGAGGAAAAAAGAATCGCCAACGCCGTTATTATAGCCAATTCCAACGCTGTATAGAAGATTGCATACAAAAGAGAAATATGAAATTCTATTCCAAGCACCATTATCATAGACAAAAAGAAAACGCTCATTATCAACAAATTAACATAAATCGTAATCAACAAACCAAAGTATTTGCCCAAAATAAACTGATACCTATGAATCGGTTTGGAAATAATCGTATAAATGGTTTTCTTATCAATTTCGTTATAAACAAGACCAATTCCGACAAGAATCGCAATCAAGACACCGCAGAAATTTATCCCGAAAAGTCCTATATCCTTAATAACTCTCACATGGGCACTTATGGTAAGAAATGCCAGTATACGAGAACTCCCAATCATCAATATAGCAAATATCAACAATAAATAAAGAACTCTATTTCTCACCGCTTCCTTAAATGTATTTTTCGCTATTGCGAATACCTTCATTACTGATTACCTCCTAATGTCCTGATGAAATATTCTTCTAATGTCTCTTTACGAGGTACAAGAGAAACAATCTTTGCATTCTCCTGATTTATTCTATTTAAAACCGTTGATAACATTTCTTGATTGTCGACAACTATAAATAGCTCCTCATCATGAATAATCACCTTTTTGATATTGGATTTAAGGTCATCAAGTTTTGATTCTGAAAGACCTTGAACAGTGATTTCCCACTCATTTGTTTTTGCACTAAGCAATTCACCTAACTTCCCAATAGCCTTCAACTTTCCTTTATATAAAATACCCACTCTATCACAAATAGTTTCGACATCAGTTAAGATATGAGAGGAGAAAAATACAGTAACTCCTTTTTCCTTCAAAGAAAGAATTATATCTCGCAACTCTTTTCTGCCGAATGGATCTAAGCCGGTCAAAGGCTCATCAAGAATTACAACTGTCGGATCATTAAGCAGAGATTGTGCAAGACCAATCCTCTGCAGCATTCCTTTTGAATAGCCCTTCAGAGGACGATTTGCCGCATATTCGATATTAACTAACTTGAGCAATTCTGTTATCTTTTTTCTTCGTTCGACTCTACCCAAGCCATACAACTGACCATAAAAATCGAGAAATTCCCAACCCTTCAAATAATCATAAAAATAAGGATTCTCAGGTAGATAACCCATCTTCATTTTCATATCGATATTATCCAGAGACTTATCCAGAATCCAAGCTCTGCCTTTAGTTGGATAAATCAAACCCATCAGGATTTTAATAGCCGTAGTTTTCCCAGCACCATTCGGACCTAAAAGACCAAAGATTTCACCTTGCTGAACCTCAAGATCAAGGTCTATCAAAGCTTGAGTCTTCTTAGGAACAAAATTCAATTTCATCCTGCCAAATTCGAACTCTATAAAATCATGTTTATATTCCTTTGATAACTTCTCAGTTTTTACAACAGTCATCGAATTCAATTCTCCCTTTATTTTATTATCAAATTATGAATATTTTGCGAAGAAAACTTATATAAGATCAAAAAACTTGTCAATTATTTTAAATTCTCCAACTTTGTCTTCTATGCAAACCACTACACAAAAAAAATACCCAAATTTAATTTAACTCATCAAAAAAATCTTGATTAAATAAAGATAATGAATTACAAATAGTTCTTCAAGTTATAAAGTACAATATTCTATCAAAAAAAACAGTAGAATTAATCACAAAACAAAAATATTTTCACAATTTAGGCAAATAAAATGTTAAGAAAGTTGAATATTCGAACGAAAAAGAGAATAGAACTTATTGATATTACAAGAGATGTACAAGAAGTAGTGCAAGAAAGCGGTATAAAATCAGGGCTTTGCACAATCTTTGTGACACATACAACTGCTGCTGTGACAATAAATGAAAATGCAGACCCGAGTGTCGGCACTGATTTACTAAATGGTCTTTCAAAATTAGCCCCTGCAAATGCAGGTTACAAGCATCTCGAAGGTAATGCTGATGCACACATTAAATCAAGTCTTGTAGGATGCTCAGAAACGGTCATTATCGATAACGGAAGACTTACTCTTGGTACCTGGCAGGGAATTTATTTTTGTGAATTTGATGGACCAAGAAGCAGAAATGCCTTAGTTAAAATAACAAATTCTTGAAATATTTGACACAATTTATCAATTATGGAAAAAGAACATTCTATTTTAGCCGGAAGATGTAATAATGTTATTGTCTTAAAGGTTTATGGTAAAGGAACCTTCGTTAACAGTCAATATATGAAAGAATACACCTATAACATCATTAAAGGTGAGAATCCCGAAATAGTTATCGATTTAAGTCAATGTACTACAATGGACAGTACTTTTATGGGAACCCTTGCCGGTATCAGTTCAAAGCTATTGCAAAAAGGACTTCACAAATTAATCCTCTTGAATATGAATGAACATATAAAAAATCTGCTTCAAAATCTGGGATTGTTGTTCATTCTAAACACAAGAAATAAAGTGGAAACTATTGATACTGAAGAATGCTCAAAATTAGAACCAATAGACAAAACCGATTTCTCTAAATTAGATAGTATAATACATATGATAGAAGCTCATCAAACACTAATCGAATTTGACAGTAAAAACGAAGTGAAATTTGAAAGTGTTCTGAATCTTCTCAATAAGAAACTAAAAAAAATCCCATCCGAATGAGACCGAGTCTAATTCTCCCCATACAGAATTAATGTCGTATAACTGCGATCGCTACAACATTTAACAACGGCTTTTCAAACCACCTTCAACCTTCAATTTCTGTTCTTCCGAAGTAAATATAGAAGCTTGCTTTATACAATTTTTCTCGATATCCCTAACGAATCTCACACAATCTATTCTTTTTGTATTTCGACAAGCAAGAGGATAGATTTTTGTTACTACATCGGGATAGACAACTTTATTTGCTTGTATAAAAGAATGAATCTTGATGTACTCGATTCTTTCATTAACACATTTTAACTCATCTGTTTTTTTCGACAACTCAATTTTCAACTCCTTAATTTTGTCGGAATTGGCATCATATCGTTCCTTAAGATATTTAGGCACTTGATTCATCTTCTCTTCTGACAAATCCAGATTCTTGATACCTCTCTGAAGCTCTTCCAATTCAGATTCTATAATCCATATCTCATTCATCAGTCTTGCATAATCATCAAACAATTCCTGATCATAACCGACCGAAATCTCAGTAGGAGTCCCTATGTCAGAGCCAAATATCTCACCAATTACATATTCACTCGCCGATATTTTACTACCAGAAATAATCCCCTTATCTCCTTCTGCAACCACACCTACACCAGCTTCTATCGTAGAACTAAGTATCGAACCAACTGATTTAACAACACCTCCTGCCTTAACAGAAGCTCCATTGATGAATTTAGCGCTCACATCACCCTTTGCTTCTATATAAGCACTTTCGCCCCCTACAATTCCATTTTGCACAACGACATTATGACCCGAAATTATTTCTGCACCTTCCACAAGACCATCTATAACTATATCTTCTGTTGCCTTAATTCGAAATCCCTGTAGGACATTACCAGTTATCTTTACCGACCCAATAAAATCGATATTTCCGATAGCAAAATCAACATCTCTCTTAACTGTATAAACTGGAGAAACTTTTACACTTTTATCTCTTCTGATAGGAATGCCGGAAATAGTCGCAAAAAGCTCAAGACCATCATCGGAAACACTGGTGTTTTCACCAGCAGTAAAATTCACATCCTTCACAGAAGGAGGTAAAATTTCCCCACCATATACATCAATTCCATGTTCCCCCTCAACTAAAGGTGTTTTTTTCGCCAATAAATCTCCAGATTTCACACACTTTATTGGGAAAAATTCCCGATAATTTATACGGTCATTCTGATGTTCCTCACTCGTATAATCAATCCTTTGAGGCTCAGTATAAAACTCAATCTGAGCATCTTTACCTTCTATCCACCGATGACCCGACGCTACTAATATCGACTCATTATAGCGTTCATTTTCAATACAATCCTTAATATTATCGGGCTTCAATCCGAAAATAATATCCTTACTTTTTAATGCATCAAGAATTTTATCCACAGTGATAGAACCATCGATTTCATCAGAAAACTCAATATAAGCAAACAGACGGTCCCCTGAAATGAATATCTTAATCCCATCACTACTCGATATCAACCTTGCATTTTCCATTTCTCATCCACAAAAATATTTGTCTACATAACACCTTCTATTCAAAAGAACTACTCCTTTCTATATTTATCGGTTAGAAATGCTTTTAAATTATATATAGTTACCTGTGACATACTCGGTTTTTTAGAGGTTTCTACATACAAACCATTTAGGAAAAATAAGTTGATTTATTCCAAATTATCCCGCATTTGTATTATTAACAAAAATCAACCATTAGTGAACAGTAATAAACAACTTCTCAAAAGAAGGGAGTAGGAAATGAATCACATCTGGGCATGGATTCTGATAGTGGGTGTTTTATTCGGTCTTGCCGTCGGAATCAAAGATATGGCAAAAACACCCGGTGGCTTCACTGAAAAAGTAACAGTTCTCAGAGACTTGGGTAAAAACATAACCAATGGTGCGATAAAAGGTGCCGATGTTGCTGTCGAAATCTGTCTGAGTTTAATTGGCAAAATGGCATTATGGTTGGGAATAATGAAAGTAGCAGAAGAAGCAGGTTTGATAAGGGCATTAGCACGATTAGTTAAACCCCTAATGCGATTTCTTTTCCCCGATGTTCCATCCGAACATCCTGCAAATGGTGCTATGATGATGAACATTTCGGCTAATCTTTTAGGGCTTGATAATGCCGCTACACCATTTGGTTTAAAGGCAATGGTTGAATTACAAACTCTCAATAAAACCAAAGATACAGCCACAAATGCAATGGCAACATTTCTCGCCATCAACACTTCCAGTGTCAACATCATTCCATTTACGATAATTGCCTACAGAGCCAGTGAACCTTACCTATCGAAAAATGCCGCAGCCATCTTTTTCCCAGTATTAGTCGCCACATCTATCTCAACAATTGTAGCAGTAATTGCCGTTAAATCATTTCAGAAAATAAAATTCCTCGCCGGTGAAAATAATACTTCGATTCAATCAGATGAATCTCAAGGAGGATCAAAATGAATTCAGGAATCATAACAACATTCGATCTAATTTCCCAATGGGTTATACCGGCAATTATTCTCTACATCATACTATACGCCTATTTCAAAAAAGTAAAAGTTTACGAGTCTTTCATAGAAGGTGCAAAAGAAGGCTTCGGAATCGCCATAATGATAATTCCCTATCTTGTCGGAATCCTGATGGCTATCGAAATCTTCAAAGCATCAGGTGCGATGGAAGTCTTCAAGGCAGTCTTCACCCCGATCACAAAAGTAATAGGTATGCCTGTTGATGTTCTTCCTCTTGCGATTATTAGACCATTATCAGGAAGTGGTGCCAGAGGTTTTATGTTGAGTGTCTTCAACTCACAAGGTGTGGATTCCTTCGCTGGTATGATGGCATCTGTAATGCAGGGAAGTACTGAGACTACATTTTATGTACTTGCTGTTTATTACGGAGCAATTGGTATAAAGAAAACAAGACATACTCTGCCAGCCTGTCTATTAGCTGATGTCGCTGGTATTTTAGCATCGGTTTTCATTTGTCAATTATACTTTGCCAATTTAAAATAAAGAAATGAACTTATGAAAAAATTTAAGGACTCATATTTAAGAACCATTTCTCAAATATTTTTCTTACTCCTGTTTCTCTTTTTATTATTAACTACACGTTCATCAACAAATGAAATTAATTATCCTGTCAAATTATTTCTCGATATAGATCCTTTGAATTCTGTAATGACAGTAATCGCCACACATTCCTTATACAAAGGATTAATACTATCGCTAATAATCATCATTCCCACCTTATTTTTCGGAAGATTTTTTTGTGGTTGGATATGTCCATTAGGAACACTCAACCATTTTTTTGGATGGTTTAAATCAGCAAAAAGAGGAAAGGCTCGTATCGATTCCAACAGATTCAGAAACTGGTACAAAATCAAATATTACATCCTTATTGCGATGCTGATTATCGCTATCTTTACATCCGTTCAAACAGGACTTCTCGATCCCATATCCATAATGATACGCTCATTTGGAATGATAATATTCCCAGCAATTAATTTCCTCATTTCAAAAACAGCTGAATTTTTCGATTCACAAGGCATAGAAAAAATATCAAATGCACTGAGCAATTTTGCCTATGTCGAACAGCCTCACTTTCATTTCGTCTGGATTATCGGATTATTTTTCCTTGCCATAATAATTGCCAACAGATTCATTCCAAGATTATGGTGCAGGGCATTTTGCCCTTTAGGCGCACTCTTGGGATTCTTATCTCGATTCTCCATTTATCGACTTAACAAAAATTACGACAGATGCACAGCCTGTAATCTATGCGTAAAAGATTGTCAGGGAGCTTCAGAACCGCAGAAGGATGTAAAATGGCTTCAAACCGAATGTATGGTTTGTATGAACTGCACGGATACTTGTCCGGA
>CAZYWQ010000021.1:0-2464 GCA_964651675.1 uncultured Candidatus Sumerlaeota bacterium
CTACTGTTGCGCCTTCAGGTAGGCACACCGGAATATTGAATACTGCGCTTGTACTCCCGCTAGTGGCATAGATGCAACCACCTCCACCACCACCATACCATTCCACATTACTCTCGCGTGGTTTCAGTGTAGAACCAGCATAGCGTATGGAACTGTCATAGGGATTAGCTTCTTTCGCATCCAGGGGATCAATTGCATTTGGCTTATCAGGTGGACTCTGGACTTGCACTCCTTCCGGAATCGGAGCGCTGCTGGTCCATAGGGGAGCCTCTTTGTCAGTTCCTGGCTCTTGCGCCCAACTGATTCCTTTCACCAACACCATGATAAATAGCAATCCCAATGTTACAGTCATCACGAGTGTGAGATACTTCTTCATCTGAATCCTCCTTTATTATTTTTTCTATTGTTTAATTATCTTTATGATAGAATAGTGTAATCTCGCCTGAGAACGGTAGTTTCTATCAGTGATTTATCAATCAACTATTTGGTAATCATATCTATCTGTCAAGATTTATAATTGTTTTGTTTTTGTTTAATTGTGTATGAAGTGGGATTTTCTGATAGGATTTACAGAATACGAAGGATACTTTGTCCAATTTAGAATTTAAAACTTAAAGCTACTGATTATTAATGATATTACCTATATTATGCTTTTAATAGCCAGTACATTTATGTTGATCATTTTGTTAATTGTGTGTACTTATACTCGAATTGATATTAATCATAATCTATAAATTAAGGACAAATATCTCAATTTATTACTCTTCTTAAGATAGAAATCCTAAACGATCGCAAAAGTTAAAAGGACTTTGCAGACTTCGGATATGTTATTTGGCTTGAAGAGATAATCTCATAAAAAAAATTTCAAAGCAGAAATTGTTGTTGGAATGAGCAATTGATAGGCTGATAAAGGTGCCTAGTTGGTTTATCAATTCTTTTTCAGCTGATTGTGAGGTCATATAAAGACTTTTTATTTCCCTTTGTAAAAATAAAAGCCAAGTCCTTGTATGGTTTCGAGAACAGTAATTGAGGAATAAAAGTCCGAATCACTGTGAATTCTCCATATTTTTGCGATTTAAAACACTAGAATTGTATCGAAAAGAACAATAACTAATCAAAAAAGAAGTGGGTTCAGTGTGTTTTCTTTTTCACCGATAACGTATGTGAACCGGAAGGTATATAACATAATGCAAGTTAAGGTTACCTTAACTGCCTTGAATCTTACTCATATTCACTAAGGAAAAAAAACACCATATATAAAAAAAGCGGATAGTTTGTTCAATAGAATGAGATCAAAGTCAATTATGTTTGTCCTTATTTGACTTTATCTGAATAAGTAATATGTTTTTTGTTCAGACTTAATGCTTGAAATCAACGGTGGCTATAGGTCATCCGCCGGATTGATTTGTTATCCATTATTTTGGTATTTTAAATCTTCTTCTTAAAATCTTCTAATTTGCGGTGGAGAAAAGTAGATAGGAAACTAGACATTTCTTCGTAAGTACGGTAGTTGATGCAATCTGGGGTACCAATATGTCCTCCAATTTTATGGAGATATATAAGGTCAGCAAGACATCCTCCTTTGCATAAAGGAAACCACATGCATGGTTCACATTTTTGTCTAACACTCAATTCGTATAAAACTGCCTTCTTTATTTGTTTCGAATTAATCAGTTTATTGAAAGGATCTTTTAAAAAATTGCCAAAATAAAATCGTTCATCATCAAAAAACTTATCACAATGCCAAATGCTTCCATCTGCTTCGATTCCATAGTATTTCCCAACACATGGACCACCATCTTTGCATACTCCATTAGGTAAGCCAAAGAATATATCCATTTTGCTTTCTAACTCCCGTATGTTGGTTCTCAGATCATCCTTATCTAACCAGTATTTGATAGCCTTTGACATGAATTCACCGAAGCTTCTATTGTATGTGAGTGCATCTTTACATCGACTCCAATTACAACGTAAGGATAACAATGCGTATCTTGAAATGGAATGTTTCTCAAAAAAATCCATTAGCCGTTCGGGGCCCATTTGAATATGAGCATTTGAGATAACGGTGAGAATACCAAAATGCACATTTGCTTTACGCAATAATTCAATATTTCTCGTAACTTTTTTAAAACTTCCTTTGCCATTGGGAAAAGGACGTGTGATGTCATGAATTTCTTTTGGACCGTCGAAGCTAATGCCTAACTGAAAACCATAATCTCGAAAGTGAGCTATCCAGTTGTCATTAAGTAAACTCGCATTTGTTTGTATTGTATTGACAAATTTGACATTTGATAGAAACATTCTTTGCTGAAGGAAGTGTATCTTTCTAAAAAATGGTATTCCTAAGAGTAGAGGTTCACCGCCATGCCAGATGAATGTTACTCGATGGATATTGTCTACCTGTTGAATGTTATCAAAAAGATGTGCGACAAATGGAATATCAAAATTTCTTAGGGGCTTTGTG
>CAZYWQ010000021.1:2474-13111 GCA_964651675.1 uncultured Candidatus Sumerlaeota bacterium
GCTGCGATCCGTGCAATATGTGCACGCCAAATTGCATTGCCGGGTACATTTAAGGATTAGTGTAATATCCAATTGTGCTTCTCTATGTTGATTCTTATTGCGACAATTGATCCTATTTCGCATCACAAAGTCCCTAGTATAAAAATACCTAACCTCAAATACCGTATTTGCTAAGTGCTTTCATCTCTGTTTGGCTAAACTCATTGAAGGAGAAAGCTTTTACATTTGTTGTCAAGCTATTAACCACAAGCATACTTTTCCCACGCAAAGAAGGCATTCCCGTAGAATTGTCCCAGCATTCCCCCCAACTGTCATTCCAGTTGCCACTTTCATTCCAATGTGATTGACACCATGAGTCGGGATAACTTTCTTGTGCAATACCATTGGCACCGACCTTGAGGCCAGCTATACCACGAAAAACCTTAGGGACGACATCACCTTTCTTAATGAGAAGTGCACGCACAAATTCTATAGGTTGACCATTAGGTGCTATTTTACCGAGCTTTTTTAGTCTCTTTGAAACCAATGCAATACCTGCAACTGATTTTTTACCCTTTTTGCCTTTAAAAATCTTTGCTAAGTGACTTGGGAATTTGTGGATATCTTTAGGTTTTAGTCTTACCCTTGGCATGAGAACCTCCTTTTATGTTTGATGACTGATGCACGCTGTAATTTGAATAAAAACCACTTTTGTAAAAATCTAGATTTCTCACCTCCTTTCATCCCCATTCACCGGCTAACAATAATTAGACTGTTCTCTATAAAACCCTTCGCATATAAATTTTGAGTGTATATAAAAACAGAAGTTCATTATCTTTACTGTTATATAAATCGTTTGATTTCACGCTTTTGTTTAAATTATTATCATATCAAGGCTTGTTGTTAGCGAGACTCGATAAGACAATTTCACTTTTGTTAATCATGAAACTATATATAGAACTATGCACTCTGTATCCACCTTTATTCGAGGGATAAATTTTAGGTCGGGATATTGCTAACATCACGGTCCATCAATATCTTTCATTATCTCACACTCATTACAGCACTGACGTGGCTAATTACTGTGTTCAACTTTCGCTGGTTTTATTAGCAGCGATGATGTTGTAATCGCACTCCTTACTATGTTCCCAATTTATTAAGTATGGTTTGGCTTTTGACCTGCACGATGTTAAAGTCATTATTATCATAATTGTTATATGTAGCTATGTTTAAAAAAGATTATTTATATATTTATAATTTGTCAAGTTTTTTTCTTATTTAATTTAAAGATTGTACAAGAAATAAATAATTTATTTGGACTTATAATCTAAAATATTTTCAAAATGATTTTATATGAGTCATTTAAATTATTTCACCTTTTTGTCGACAATCTTGATTATATGATTAAGAAAAGAGTTGGGAATGATACTATAAATCTGTTGGTTTTTAAAAGGTTTCATTTTGATAGAGTAGGATAATATATGTTCAATGATATCACAAGCACTTCGAATTTTGTTAGTTTAGGACTTTTATCCCATTGTTACATTAACTTTGTGATTTTTCTTGTCTCCAAATAAAGGTAAAATGTTTCCTTTAATTTTTTTTCCATCGACTCTAATCGATTCGATACCTTTGCATCTTCCTTTTGGATTTTTGACTGTTATTTCATAAGTGTCTCCTCGAAATCTCCGTGTCATTTTATATTTTTTCCAATTTGATGGGATACAGGGATTAATTTTTAATCCCTCATAGGTTGGTTGAGCACCTAAAATATAGTCAATACCGTTCCGTAGCATCCAGACAGCAGTTCCTGTCAACCAGGAATGACTTGCTTGCCCAAATGTCGGATGGTCTGGACTCGTTACATATTCGGCATAGACATAAGGTTCGACTTCATATCGATCAATATCAACCACAGGATTCATCGGCAATGCTTTTCTGTAATATTCGTAGGCGATGTCACCTCTTCCAAGAAGACATTCTGCAAGAATTGCCCAGCTTAATGTGTGATTGAAAATTGCACCATTTTCTTTTTTGCCGGGTACACATCTCGTAACAAGACCGATATTTGGATTTATTTCTTTGAATGGCGGATGGAGAATTTTCAATCCTTTTGGTGTGTCGAGATTTTTTCTTGCGGAATCCATTGCGATGATCGCTCTTTTTTCATCAGCAATTCCACTTATTACTGCCCAGGATTGTGTGTTTAAAAATATCTTTCCCTCTTTGCATTTCTTTGAGCCGATAACATCTCCATAATCATTCGTTCCTCGAATATACCACTCTCCATCCCAACATTCTTTGTTTGTTGCATCGTATACCTTTTTATAAATTGTTTCATACTTTTCTTTTTTATCATCAAATTTCAATCTATCACATAATTCGATTATTTCTTTTAAGGTGAAACAAAGCATCATCGCATTTAATACACTTTCTCCTTTTCCACCTCTTCCAAGATAATCAAGTGTGTCGTTCCAGTCACCAGAGCCAAATTTGGGTAAGTTTCTTTCTGATAGATTCTGACAAGTGTAATCGATTGCGTTGAATATATGTTCGAGGATTGTACCTTCTGATCCATCGTCATAAGGTTCTTTCTGATTAAGAAACTCGAAATCTCCTGTTTCTTTTAAATAGAAACAAGTAATCATTGGTAGCCACAAAGGAGTATCTGAATGCCCTGTTTTTTCACCATCTTTTGACATCGAATGATAGCAATGATATGTGGAACCATTGCTGAATTGATAATGCGTCATTTCGACTATTTTCTTCTTTACCCAATCTGGTTTTGTTATCAAAGGACCAAGACAATCTTGTATCTCTCGATAACCTTGTCCGAAAATTAAACCGCCATGATAATAGGATGCATTGCGCGAAAATTGGAATGTTGTCTTTGCTTGATATTGATTCCAGACATTCAACATAATATTCATTTCTTTATCTGGGGTATCGACTTTGACAGCACTTAAGTATTCATCATTGGTTTTCTGAAGTTTTTCGAATTGTTTTTTTATCTCATCGAGATTTCTAAAGCAATGGAGTGCCTTAGAGACATTGTTCTTATATCCTTCTTTATCTACTACTCCGAGTAAAATAGCGAATTCCTTACTTTCCTCAGGTTCTAATTTGAGTGGCATCTGTATCGCCATAACAGCATCGCCAGATGTAATCTCAGTATTAAAACATTTACCCGATTCTATCGCAGTAGGATTTTCTTCTGATCGCCATCTTCCGATAAATGTATTTTTATCGCCATCGTAAGAGTCGATTGGTAAAGTTGATGTGAAATACACAACTTTGTTCCATTCCTGATTGGCTTGACTGACCGAAACATTTTTATATAAAACCCAATATCTTTTTGAGGCTGTTAAACTGTTTAAGTCTTTTTCCCAATGAACATCATTGAAATGTTGGTCATTGGGTTGATTTATTAGATCAATTAATGCATGACCCAGACACATTTCGACATATCCGAAAATATCAAGTTCTAAGCCTTCCTTCCGCCTGTTTGTTATAACTGCTTTCCAAATCTCAAGGTCGCTGTCGGGTGCTATAAAATATGTAATTTTGGATTGAATTTTCCGATATGATGATGAGATGATGGTATAATTCATACTGTGAGTACATTTATACTTGCTCAATTTTGTAAAAGTAGGTTGCCAGGTTGGAGAAAAATATTGTCCTGTTTTTCTATCTCTGATGTAAATGTATCTTCCTGGTCTGTCGATAGGCATCGAGTTATATCTCCAACGGGTAATACGACTGTCTCTTGGGGAAATGAAGAAGCTGTATCCACCAGCAGTATTTGAAATAAGAGAATGATATTGTCCGTTGGTGAGATAGTTAACCCACGGCTTTGGTGTATCAGGTCTTGTTATGATGAATTCTTTTGAATCACGAGAGAACCGCCCATACTTCTTCATCATCGCTGTATCAGAACCTCCAGTTTTTCTCTTTTAATAGTAAGTTCTGTGACATAAATGTCGCATTACAATTTTTCAGAGGCTTCAAATAGATAAAAAGCAAAAAATAATAAAAGCGCTTTTGTATATCGCTAAAACTATTTATCTGTCAATAAAAACAATTCAGTCTTAAAATGAAAACCTTGTTATATTAGAATTGCTTAAAAAATGTAGAGATTCCCACTTTAATTGGAATGACACAATCCGATTTTTAAAAGTCTTAAATTAGGTGATAGGGAAGATTATTTTTGATGTTATTTAATCACCTTGACTTCCATATTGTAATCCCATTTATCAAAATAGAGATTACCACCCTTCCATTCTACTTCGCCTCTTTGAAAATCGACAGGTTCGGAACGGAAAAATTTCTTTGGTGGATATAGTTCTCTGCCATAATCATCATTCGCAATGAGTCTGTAAGCGTCCGTACTGCCAAAATTGAAGTACTTCACTGTCTCATCATCTGATTTAATATATCCTCTTGATGGATCGACTAAAAGCCATCCATAAGGTTCTATATAAATCTCCGTCCAATCATGCATATTGTGTTGTCCGGGTCTAAAGGACCATCCTGATTGCCACTTTGCTGGTACTCCTGAGATTCTGCATAAAACAATAAAAAGCAAACCCTGTATTCCGCAATCTCCTCGCATATTTTCATAACAATAACCGCTTATATTAGGTATGGTTGAGTATTCTAATGCTGTGGTATAAAGAATTTCATTGCATATCCAATCATAAATCTTTTTTGCCTTCAAATATGGATTTTTTTCATCTCCAACTATTTCCTTTGCCAGCTTTTTAAGTTCTGGTGTAAAGGTCAGATGTGGTTTTCTTTCTGCAGTATATTCTTTGTATAACTCACTATTTTCATCATATGATTTTATCTTATCAGGTTTTATCTCTGCATAATATCCGTATCCAGTGTATTCGTAGATGGCTTTGAATACAGTCGGATTCCCTTTTTCAGCAGCTGGTTGTTCGAGATATACAGTTCTTTGCATATATTCATTTGGAGCTACTATATTATTCTCAGGCTGTGTACTGATTAATTTAATATCTTTTTGTTTGGGAATTTCTCTTGGGTATAAAAGCCAACATCTGATTATTTCACCTGGTGGAACAACATCTGGATTTACTGTTAATGTGTACTCTACTTTGAATCTCTTTGGACAGACATAGTGTGAGGAACTCTTTTTCCCTTCTTCAATTACATTTTTAATATGCTCCATAAATAACTTCTCAGGGTCTTCAACAGATTCATCTTTCTTAGTTTCTTCTTGTTTTAAAAATTTTTCCATTCTTTCCTTAGCTTTTTTGTTCATCCTATAAAGATTCCTCTTTGCAACACCGAAGAAGTATGTTTTTCCATCAATTATACGGTATTCAAGAGAACCATCTTTCATCCATTCTTCCATTTCTTTCTTAGTGACATCAGGAATATCTTGTTTTAATTGCTCAAACATCTCATCAGGTGTAGTTGCAAAGTCGATTCTGATTCTATCCAGTCTTTCGATCTCATAGAGTAATTCATTCTTTGCTTCCTTATTAGTTCCTTCCTTCTTGGCTAATTCCTTAAGTATTTTTTGAGCCTGAGAAAATTCACCTTTTTCTTCAAGTTTCATAACATCCTCCGGTATTGCGTATAATAAAGTTCCTATAAAAAGAACAATAATTAAAACACTTATAATTCTCATAGAACCACCTCCAAAGTTGTTCGTTGTACATTTTATTGTGAAGTTGCAGAATCTTTTTTCAATTCTCTTAATTTATTTAAATCTCTTTTTGGTCCAAAAAGAACTCCAAATATATAAGTCCAGAATGTCCCTATAACAACATACCAGGACCAGCCAATATTGAATACATCCCGTAAGAATTTACTTTCTATATTTAATTTTGTCAGGATTGAATTCCCAAAAGCCCAAAGAATTAAAATGACTGTGCTACTTATCATTGCTATTATATTAGTCGAATCTTTGCCACGATTTGTCGTTACGCCTAAGAGAAAAATCCCGAGCATTGCTCCATAAGTGAATGACACAATCTTGAAACCTAACCAGAGTATTTGACTTTCATATCTTCTTAAAATGAATGTTACTACAGCATAAATAACTGCGAATATCAAAATTGCGATTCGACTTGCCATTAAATAGTGTTTATCAGAAGCGCCTTTTTTGATATAGGGTTGGTAAATGTCTCGTATGCCACTTGTTGATAAAGCTCCGTAAGAACTACTTAGAGTCGACATTGAAGCAGCGAAGACACCAGCTATCAATAAACCTTTTAATCCAGTTGGTAAAGCGTTAACAATGAAATGTGGAAAAAGATAATCAGTATTAGTCGGTAGAGTAGGATCAGGATTGACTTTATAAAAAGCAACCAAACAGGCACCAATCATAAGAAATAAAGTCATAATAGGCACATCAAGAAATCCTGACCAGATTAATGATAACTGGCTAGACTTTCTATTTTTGCAAGTTAATGCCCTTTGGGTCATATCATAATCGCATCCCATCGCTGCAAATGTCATAAATAAACCCATAAGAACCATTGCAAGAATGGAATGCGGATTAGACAATCTCAAATCCCAATTAAAAAGTTGGAAATGGTTGTGTCCACTACCAGGTCCTGCTAAGGAATAAATTGTATTCCAACCAACTCGATGAATTATGTAAATGAGAACAAATATGGGTCCACCAAAAAAGATGATTATCTGTGTAACATCCGTCCATATAATCGCTCTCATACCTCCAATAATTGTGTAGAGTAATGTAACTACGATTGTGATTATAATTGATATACTTAAATCGATTTTTGCAACGACACTCAATGCGATTGACGCAACTAATACCCTTACACCACCAGCTAATAATCTTGTGAGATAGTAATATATAGCGGCTGTTGCCCTTGTATTTTCACCAAATCGGATTTGGAGGAATTCATAAATAGTCGTTACTTTGAATTTATAAAAAGCAGGGATGAATAAGAATGCTATTAAGAAGCGTGCAATGATTGAACCAATTGTTGTTTGCAAAAAAACAAGACTTCTACCATAAGCATCACTAGGACCGCCCACAAAAGTTACTCCACTGGTTTCTGTAGCCATAATCGATAGACAAACGGCAAACCAGGGCAGTGTCCTTGAGCCCATTTGAAAGTCTTCGGTTGTCTTGGGTCTTTTCCCAGCCCAAAATCCGATGCTTAATATTCCAACAAAATAGATAACTAAAATAACAATATCTATCGAAGCAATAATAGTCACCCCCTACAGTTTTTTAAATTTACTGAACATTACATCCCTGATTAGATAGTTTCATAGATGTTTACTGTCAATATAAATGTCGCATTACATTTTTTAAAAGTTCTCAAAATATGATTGCACTTTATATTATTTTGGGTTACAGATGGTTCTGCATTAATTAAATTAAAAGTATAAGGTGTTTGGTGAAGAAATGAAAGAATTAATTGCTATAATAGAAGATGAGCCTGATATTTTAGAGCTTGTTTCGATTCATCTTAAAAAGGCGAACTTCATTGTTAGGGAGTTTCCTGATGCGAGAAATTTCTATAGATTTCTTGAGAAGGACAAACCTGACTTGATTGTTTTGGATTTAATGTTACCCGACGAAGATGGATTGGAAATCTGTAAATACCTACGGAAAAAGGATGAATATTCTACGATTCCTATCATTATTCTTAGTGCAAAAGGTGAGGAGACAGATAAGGTATTGGGATTGGAATTAGGGGCGGATGATTATATATCGAAACCTTTTTCGACAAAAGAATTGGTAGCTCGAGTTAAGGCGGTCCTCCGAAGAAGCTCCAAGAAAGAAGAAGTTACTCATATCAAAATCTCTAATATCCTGGAGATAGATGAAAATAAATTTGAGGTTTATGTTCAAGGCAAGAAAGTAGCATTAACCTCAACAGAGTTTAAAATTTTAAAGAAATTGGCTTCAAAGAAAGGTTGGGTTTTTTCGAGAGACAAGCTTCTGGATTATCTATGGGGACACGATAAGATTGTTATCGATAGAACCATTGATGTTCATATTAAACACCTTCGGGCAAAATTAGGCAAGGCAGGTCGGTTAATCAAAAATGTGAGAGGTGTCGGTTATAAGTTAGAAGAATGAAAAAATCCATATTCTTAAAAATATTTATAAGTTACCTTTTTGTTATCCTTATTTTTTCTGTTCTTGTCGATCTACTTGTTTTTAAAACCATCAAATCCTTCCATATCGAATATTTAACGAATGAATTAGAAGGTATGGCAATTGCTCTAAGATTCGAAGTTACTCCCTTATTAAAAGAAAAACAGTATGGTGAGTTAGATCGTATTGTAAAAAAACTGGGTAAAGATATCCAAAAGAGAATTACTGTTATCGATCCCGAAGGAGTAGTAAGAGCAGATTCAGAAAAGAATCCCAAACTGATGGAAAACCATAAAAATCGACCTGAAGTAAAGCAAGCTTTAATCAGAGAAACAGGTGAACGAATCCGTTTCAGTTCGACGGTTGAAGAAGAAATGCTCTATGTCGCTATTCCAGTCGTAGAACAAGACAAACTCATCGGAATCGTCAGAGTCAGCCTCTTCCTAAGAGAAATTAATGAGTTTCTTGGAAGTATCAGATCAAAGATTGTTGAAATAACATTGGTCTTGATAGCGATATCAATATTAATTGCCATTATTTTTTCGAAAAGGCTTTCTGATCCAATCAAAAAATTAAGCGATGGAGCTAAGGAAGTTGCTTCTGGAGATTTTGATACCAAAGTCATATTAAAAGGAGATGATGAATTACGGGAATTATCCGAGAGTTTTAATTATATGACCGAAAAGATTAAATCGTTGTTTATAGATTTGTCTTTTCAAAAGGAAGAGATAAATAGTGTTGTTTCTTCGATTCAAGAGAGTATTATGGTGCTGGATGAGAAAGGGAAGATTGTCTTTTGCAATGACAGTTTGAAAAAGGTACTCCAGAATGATTCGATAGAAGGGAAGTATTACTGGGAATTTTTACGCGATCCCAACCTTGATCAAACCATTAAAAGTGTAAATACTGATAAACGCAATTTAATAACCGAAATCGAACTTAATGATAAGATATTTTTGTGCAGTATAACCTTTATCACTCCTAAAAATCAGATTGTCCTGTTATTACATAATATAACAGAAGTGAAAAAATTAGAGCAGGTAAAAAAGGATTTCGTTGTAAATGTGTCCCATGAATTAAAAACACCAATGACTGCAATAAAAGGTTTTGTCGAAACCCTCAAAGAAGAGGTGCAACCTAAACAAAAGCGTTATCTGGACATTATTGAAAGGCACTCCAATAGATTAATTAAAATTCTAGATGATTTGTTATTGTTGTCTAAACTTGAGGAGACAAGGGTCAAACTTGAACTCGAAAGAGTTAATTTGAAAGTGTTGTTGGATAATGTTGTTAAGATTTTTCAACAGAAATTAAAGGAAAAGAATTTAGAACTGAGTGTAAATATCGAAGAGAATATCCCTACTATTAAAGCAGATGCCTATAAACTCGAACAGATGCTGATTAACTTAATCGATAATGCTATTAAATATACAGAAAAAGGTGGTATTGAAATAGCCTTGTCTTCAGATGATGGAATGATAAAAATCGGGATTAAAGATACAGGAATTGGTATCATTAACGAGCATCAAAATAGGATATTCGAAAGATTTTATGTTGTAGATAAATCCCGATCGAGAAATCTTGGTGGAACAGGATTAGGATTGTCTATCGTAAAACACATCGTACTACTCCATAATGGGAAAATCGATGTAAAAAGCACATCAGGTGTGGGCTCTGAATTTATAGTTACTATTCCTGTTAATACTTCCTAAGTTTGGCTTAGGAGTAAGTAGGGACAGAGCCGCAGGCTGCCTGTGGCAACATTGTTTTGTCTTTATAAATAGATTAGGCGGGAGAAATCTATCCACTTACCTTCTCCCGCCTATTCCAGAAAAAACCGACTTGAAAACAAGCAACCTGATATTTGGTATGTAGTGCAGTATTAAGTTATTTAAGAAATTATTCCTATTTGATTTGTGTCATTTTTCTCATCAAATAATATTACCAAACTGGATTTGTTCCTGGTGTTTGAGAACCAATCACCTGTCCATCAAGCATAAACCGTCCTTCTCGCCAACTTCCACCGAAACGATATATATCACCAAGACTTATCGTTCCGTTTGTGGGATCATAAGTAGTATAGCAAAGTGGTTGTCCTTTTGTTGGATGTAAAGCTGTACTTGCACCACCTTCATACATACTCATAAACCGGAAGTTCTTGTATCCCATACGAGCTCGGTTACCATCTGGACCAACTCCAATAATTACATAGCAGCCTCTTTTCTTCACTATTTCAAATACTAAATGAGAATCTTGATGATCAACCGGATTAATAGGTGGACTCGAATATGACCAAGATCCTGAACCAATACGATATCCATTGGCACCTGCACCTTCGACTGCAACATGAGTAACAAAAGGATCTACTAATAGACTACTCATATAAGGAATGGGAGTAGTCAATTGTAGCGCTCCATTGGCACATTTATAAAAGTCGGGATCGGATGGATCGAATGCTGCTGCTCCAACATCTTTAAAGTCCAGACTTGAATCACTATCTCTTGTGTAAGAGTTATGATCAACACAGTAAGCTTCAAGGGCTATTGCC
>CAZYWQ010000021.1:13121-15257 GCA_964651675.1 uncultured Candidatus Sumerlaeota bacterium
GCCTGTGTTCTGATATCTGCCTTACAACGAGAAACTTTGCTTCGTGTTTGTGCTTCTAAAAAATTTGGAACAGCAATCGCAGCGAGAATTGCAATAATGGCTACAACAATAAGCAATTCAATCAGTGTAAATCCCACTTTCCTTGAACTCATTTTTACCATACATTCACCTCCTTCAACCTTTTAATTGAAATTCAAATTTGGTTGGGACGATTTATGCACATCAAAAGTTAAAATAGTATTAAGCATTCTTTAAAATTTGATTAAATGATTGAAAAAATTACGAAGTCCATACTTCAAACAAGAAAACGCACCTAAAGGTGCTCACTACATTTAACTTTAATTTTGCAGGGATTATGCATTGATATGGAAAGGGGAGAGCTTTAGATTAACTTGGTCTGATTTTTTTCCATTTTACATAGAAGATTAAATTTGCAATTACGATTGGGAACATAACTGTGAAACCAATCATTGCCAAGAGGAACATTTTGAGTTTGAGGGCTAAGTATAAGAAAACTAAGCATAATATTCCATAACTCAAGGCAGAAACAACATAGATAGATTTTGGTATATTGGGAGGTTTATGAGGAAAGAAATATTCGAATGTCCTGAAGCTACCGGTAGCTAATATTGTAACTAAAAACCATCCTAAAAAGTTGCCAATGGGGACATTAAAGAATACTCCTCCGTTAATCCAACTCCAATTTCCTACTTTTGTCATAATCGGATCTAAAAATATATCGAGAGCAGTTACTACAATTCCATCTGATACAATAAGTATTGGTAATAAAAATTTATCCTTGTTGAATTTATTTGGCTTATCTCTATGATTCCAAAATAAGAAGGAAGAAACGATTGTATAACCAATATAGACAAAACAGACCCAATAAAGTAACGTTAATATGGGGACATTAAATAGCGTGAGATATTTGCTGTTGTAGATATAATGTCCACCAAAAATCATTCCATATTTCATTCCGATTATTTCTGCAGTCAGACCCAGAATGAAAATTATAAAAATGAAAAATAATGCATATCCCAAAGTGATTGTTAAAGATGAATAAATAATCAGTACAATAAAGTTTATCACAAATGAGAGTTTGAAAGAGTCAAATACAATCGTTCTTGATAGACTATCACCTTCTATTAAACCGATGATTGCCGTTAAAATGAATAAAATCCAAAGGAGTTTATAATTCTGGTTTTCGGTATTGTGTCCCATATCAAATATGCTGTGTGTAATTTTAAATATACACTTATTATAAACCGTTATTATTGAGATTTATCATACATATTTCAACCACAAATCTAATTAATTATTATTTGCTATTATATAATCGGTTAATGCATCAAGCGGAATAGAATAATTATCTACTTTGTATGGATAGTAAAAAGTACCTGCAAAAAATGTGTAAGTCGCTTGATTATCATCCCATCGCCCGTCTTCTGTCATTGTATCTAATAAGTATCTAATACCATTTTTAATGACAATATCATCAACTGGATAGCCACAAATTAATAATGCAGAAATTGTATGACCTGTACGGACAGGATTACTCGGGCCAATACCTGCAAATTGAATGTCAATGTCAGATTGGATAGTTTCGCCCCAACCACCATCAGCATTTTGATGTTTCAGAAGAAAGGAAATGCCTTCCATCATAGCCTTATGAGATTGCCTTAGTAATTTATCATTTTTATAGGGATTAACTCCATATTTCAGTCCTAATTTGCCATAGGCTCTGAGTACATAATCTGTTCCTGTTATATAACCTGCCCACCATCGACACCACCAACCACCTATTTTACTCTGATATTTGAGTATGAATTTGAGACTTTTACGGACTTTTTTGTGATTTACTGTCAGACCAAGCTCAGCCCAGGATTCTAATACTCTTGCTGTAGCATCGACTGATGCTGTATCAAAAAGTATTTGTTTGTAAATACTATCCGGTCCACATTTACTTTTCACAAAAGTCTTGTCCCAGGCACAGAATCCACCTCGTTTATCTTGTTGAAGTAATAAGAAATCCATTCCGAAATATAAAGCTTGCTCGATTCTTGTTTTAAGTTCTCCTTTGGCAGTTTTCAATGCCAGAGATAGGGTCCTCAAGGCAAATGATGTACTATCATTATC
>CAZYWQ010000022.1:0-5073 GCA_964651675.1 uncultured Candidatus Sumerlaeota bacterium
AGTCTGTCCTTCTGATTATGAAAATCTTCAATCACAATTAGAGTTTTTCAAACAGAACCTCCCTTCAAATAAAAATTTATCTATCGAAGCTGTTGAAAATCTAAAAAAAGGTGATTGTTTAATAGAAACAAAATCTGGTGTTATAAACGCTATTACACAAGACAGAATTAACGAAATCAAAACGAACTTAATGTAAAAATTATGAACACGACAATAACAAAAGATTTTGACATATCAAAATACAAAACAATTATTGATAGAACCGAAACAATGACTATTGCCGGAAAAGTAACGAAGGTAATAGGAACGGTTATCGAAGGTATCGCTCCCAGATGTACCATCGGTGGGCTTTGCGATGTTTACCCACAAAATAGTGATTCTTTAATCAAAGCTGAAGTTGTAGGATTCAAAGATGATGTCGTTTTACTTATGCCTTATGGGGATATGGGTGGATTAAAGCCTGGAAGCACTATATACACCAAAGAAAGAGAACAAATGTTGAGAGTTGGCGAGTCGATGCTCGGAAGAATCATTGACGGACTCGGGAATTTTATCGATGAAGATGAACCAGCCACACTCACCGAAGAATATTCGCTTTATAAAGATACTATTAATCCCCTCCACAGACCAAGAATTACTAAACAAATTTCCGTAGGTATCAGAGCAATAGATGGATTATTGACTATCGGAAAAGGACAAAGAGTCGGAATTATGTCAGGTTCAGGAGTTGGCAAAAGTATTCTTTTGGGAATGATTGCTCGTAATACATCTGCAGATATAAATGTAATTGGATTAATTGGAGAAAGAGGAAGAGAAGTCAAAGAATTTCTCGAAAGAGATTTAGGAGAAGAGGGTCTGAAGAAATCAATTGTGGTTGTGGTAACATCCGATAAATCACCGTTAATACGAGTCAGAGGCGCCTATGTAGCGACAGCTATTGCAGAGTATTTCAGCAGAAAAGGATTGGATGTTTTACTATTAATGGATTCCATTACCAGATTCGCCACAGCTCAAAGGGAAATTGGCTTGGCGATTGGTGAACCTCCTACAACAAAAGGATATACACCTTCGGTTTTTGCCAAATTACCCAAATTACTCGAAAGAGCAGGAACAAATGAAGTTGGAGGAAGTGTTACTGCAATGTACACTGTTTTAGTAGAAGGTGATGATTTAACGGAACCTGTCTCAGATGCTGTCAGAGCCATTTTGGATGGGCATATCGTACTATCGAGAGATCTTGCTGCTCAACATCACTACCCGGCTATTGATGTTCTGGAAAGTAAAAGCAGATTAATGATCGATGTCGTGAAAGAGGAGCATCTTCAATTAGCTAAAAAATGTTTAAGTTTACTTGCCACTCACAAAAAAGCAGAATCGCTGATAAACATTGGAGCTTACAACAAAGGAAGCAACCCTAAAATTGATGAATCTATGAAATACATCGACAAAATAAATACATTTTTACAACAAGAAATTTATGAAAAGGATACATTAGAAGGAAGTGTGCAAAAATTAAAATCACTCCTTTCGGAATAAACAAAGAAATTTTCCTACTCGGAGGCTGTGGTTGGCAGAGCTTATGACCTGCTGGAGAGGAATATCTTAAACCAAAAAAGTAATAGGTAAAGAGAATTCATAAGGAAAAA
This sequence comes from uncultured Candidatus Sumerlaeota bacterium, assembly GCA_964651675.1. GTDB lineage: Bacteria > Sumerlaeota > CAZYWQ01 > CAZYWQ01 > CAZYWQ01 > CAZYWQ01. The sequence goes on from CAZYWQ010000022.1 coordinate 1,647, forward strand.
ATAAATGGTAAAATTCTCTCTTGAACCAGTTCTGGAATACAAAAAGCAAGTTGAAGAGAAGCAAATCCGAGAATTAACGGAAGCAAAAAACTCTTTCAACATAGCTTATAAAAAACTAATGACCTTAAGAGAGATTTTAAAAAGTGCAAAAGAAGAATTCTCAAAGAAAAACAAAAAAGGAATAAAATGTTCGGAAAGAACTCTGTATGTCAACTACCTTAGCAATTTAGACGATATAATCGAATTCCAGCAACAAGTAGTCGGCAAAGAACAGAAAAATGTTAACGATAAATTAAAAATGGTAATAGAAGCTTCAAAAAACAAAAAGATTCTCGAGGAGTTAAAAAAGAAAGAATTAACTGACTACTACAAATGGATCAATAAACTTGAGGCAAAAACAATGGATGAAATTGCAGTTCAAAAATATTCTAACAATAAGGAAGGGGAATAATATGAATTACGATTTCAACAAGAAAAAAGTAACATCTTTGATGGTAAAATACAATAAAATTGCCAGGAAGAAACGACGCACAAAGACTATTCGCGATATCTTATTCACATTCTTCATACTCTCACTCTTTTTAATTTTAGCAAATACATTTTCTCAGAATCAAAATTATAAAACAACTGATAAAACCATAACCAAACAAAATTCCAATGACCAGGTTGAAGATGAAGAAAGTCAACAATCCGTTGAAGAAACCGCTGATAGCACAGAAAACTCTTCCGAAGATACAAAAGTCTCTGAATCAACGAACCAAGAAGATTCTCCAGGTGAAGACTCTACAGATTCACAAGACGAAAGCATCGAAAATGCTATCAAAATGGATGAGTATTATCAAAACAAACTCACCTCCTTTAATGCCTTCAAAAACAGACAGGAAGAATTAAAACTCAAAGAAAAAGAATTGAAACAAAAAGAAGATGAATTAAAAATTCTGCAGGACGAAGTTGAAAAGAAAATTATAAAATATGAAAAGTTGAAAAAAGAAGTCGAAGGTTTATTAGTTCAACTTGATTCGCAACACAAGAAAAAAATCACACAACTAACAAGTGTTTACGAAGGAATGAACCCGGAAGAAGCAGCCAAAATCCTATCGAACACCGAAGAAGATATAACAATTGAAATCCTATTAGCTATGGATAATAAAAAAGCCTGTAAAATCTTAGAAAATATGACAACAGAAAAAGCCGTCAATCTATCAGAAAAAATCGCAGATAAAAGATAGCAATTTTATTAGTTCACATGTCACAAGATCTATAATTCATTTAAAAAACAACTATCTTTGAAAAAAATAGGGACAAAAGCTAATTGTCGAATATTTTTGTAAAATTACACAGATATATAGTGACCTAACATTTTTATTAGCAATATGTTATAAATATTACAAAAAAACATTGACTATCTACATATCTAAATACTAACATCCCAAAAATTTCAAATAAAAATCCAAATTATTAGTAACGCAACTTTAAAAAAGTGACACTATTTTGTAGGGGAATGGTTTTATGGCAAGGAAAGATGAGCGTATTCTTATCATTGATGATGAGAGAGCAATCAGAGAATTATTAACAAACATCCTTAAAGAAGAAGGATATAAAAATGTCGATGTTGCTCCAAATGTCAGAACAGGAATCGAAAAATTAGGTAACAAATTTTATCACCTTGCCTTAATAGATTTAAAACTTCCGGATGGTACCGGTGTTGACATTCTCAAACACATAAAAGAAACTGACAAGAATACAATTGGTATCATTGGAACAGGCTATGGTACTATGGAATCCGCAATCGAATCTCTCAAAATGGGAGCTTACGATTATATAACTAAACCTTTTCACATTGACGAATTAATTAATACAATTAACAGAGCATTAGAACACAATCGATTAAAAACAGAAAATATTATCCTTCGCAAAGAATTAAGGGAAAAGTATCAAACCGAAAGCATTATTGGAACAAGTCAATGTATCCAGGATATGCACAAATTAATCCGAACTGTTGCAGATAGTGATAGCACAATCCTCATTCTTGGAGAAAGTGGCACAGGAAAAGAATTAGTAGCAAAGGCACTTCATTATCAAAGCCGCAGAAGTGAAAAACCATTAATACCTGTTAACTGCGGAGCTATACCAGAAGACTTGCTTGAAAGCGAACTTTTCGGATACACAAAAGGAGCATTTACAGGAGCAAACACAGATAAATTAGGTCGTTTTCAGTTAGCAAATAATGGTACCATCTTCCTTGATGAAATTGGAGATATGAGTCCACGACTTCAAATAAAAGTATTGAGAGTCCTTCAAGAACAAGAATTCGAACCTGTCGGATCAATTGAAACTATCAAAGTCGATGTCAGAGTAATTGCTGCAACCAACAAAAATCTCGAAACAGCAGTCGAAGAAAAAAAGTTCAGAGAAGACTTATATTACAGATTGAATGTCATTCCTATCCACATTCCTCCCTTAAGAGAAAGAAAATGTGATATTCCCATACTAATAGAACATTTTCTAAAAAGATTTAATAAATTAAAAAATAGAAACATTCAAGGCACGACCGACAAAACAATGTCACTTTTAATGAGTTATGATTGGCCCGGTAATGTGAGAGAACTGGAAAATCTTATTGAAAGAATAGTTATCTTAAAAGGTGAAGGGCATATAGAGGAAAAAGATTTACCTTCCAAAATATCAGGTATTCAAGAAGTCGTGAAACATATTCAAGTATACATTCCCGATGAAGGAGTTTGTTTTAACACACTTGTTAGTGAATTTGAACAACAATTGATTACTCAAGCCCTTCAAAAAACCAATTTCGTGAAGAACAAAGCTGCCAAATTACTTAACCTGAAAAGAACAACATTAGTCGAAAAAGTCAAAAAACTGAAAATAACTGAAAATAATAACAAAATAGAAAAACAATAAATCACACTTAATTTCCCCACCTTATCTTCCGATTTATTATATATAGAAATACAAGCGTTTACTAAGTGCTAATGACAAAAGACAATTCTTCCAAGATACCGATCAATACACTAAGACTCTGGAGGAACATATTATGTCGACACTAAGAAAAGATCCTATAAGCGGAGGTTGGGTAATTATTGCTACTGAAAGAGGAAAAAGACCATCAGACTTTGGATCAGTAAGTGCGCAAAAGAAAGGAGGATTTTGTCCTTTTTGTTCTGGTCATGAATCTCTAACACCACCAGAAATAACTGCATTCAGAGATAAAAATACAAAACCGAACACACCTGGCTGGCGTGTTAGAACAATACCAAATAAATTTGCAGCCTTGAAAATTGAAGGAGAACTAAACAGAACCGGTGAGGGTATTTATGATATGATGAATGGAGTTGGTGCACACGAAGTAATCATAGAAACACCCGAACATACAGGAGATATGTCCTCCTATTCTATGGAACAACTATGT
>CAZYWQ010000022.1:5083-11718 GCA_964651675.1 uncultured Candidatus Sumerlaeota bacterium
TAAATAATTAAAATGTATAGAGAACGCACTTTGGATTTAGAAAAAGATGAAAGATTCAGATACATTCAGATTTTTAGAAACCATGGTATGACAGCAGGAGCAAGTCTTGAACATTCTCATTCACAACTTATTGCCTTGCCTATCATTCCAAGATGGGTAAAAGAAGAATTAAATTCGTCATTAAACCACTGGAAATTAAAAGAGAGATGTCTTTTTTGTGATATTCTAAATCAAGAAATCAAAAATCAAGACAGAGTAATATATCAAAATGATGGTTTCTTAGCATTCGAGCCTTTTGCCTCAAAATTTCCTTTTGAAACCTGGATACTTCCTAAAAAACACAACAGTGATTTTAAAACAATTACCGATAATGATATTCGTCTTTTTTCCGAAACGCTGCAGAAAGCATTATCAGGATTGTTTACCTCATTATCCGATCCTCCATACAATTTAATTCTTCATGCAGCTCCAATAATAAGAAAATCAGATAGTGGGAAATTTGAAAGCATTAAATATGATTATCACTGGCATGTTGAAATAATACCAAGACTTACAAATGTCGCAGGATTTGAATGGGGAACAGGATTTTATATTAATCCAACACCCCCTGAGGAAGCTGCTAAATACCTTCGAGAAACAATAAATTCTGAAACAACAGAAAGTTCAGCATCACAATAAAATAAAAATGAGAAATACCTGCTAAAGATCGCATCGTTACATTGTTAAAAAGGAATGGGCTTATCGTGGAGTCTAAGGCTTGTAGGTATAATATTAAAAACTGAAAATCATATTATTTCTTTTCAAAGATACTTCTTATCTTATTTATCAGGTCAGAAGGTCGATACGGCTTCTGAATAAATCCAGCTAATCCTTTCCCTGCAAAACGATCGGTTGTATCTTGTTCATTATAGCCACTCGATAATATCACACAGACATCTTTCTTAATTCGCCGCATCTCACGAAAAGTTTCCTCACCATCCAGATGCGGCATAGTCATATCAAGAATAACAAGAGTAATTTCATCACATTTTTTACGATATAATTCTACTCCTTCGAGACCATTTTTAGCAATCAAAACAGTAAATCCCACTTTTTCTAATACTCTTTTTGCCAAAATTCTTACAGTTTCCTCATCATCCACCAAAAGAACAGTACCGCTCCCCTTCCAATCTCCCAATGCAGTCGACTCATCAATTGATCGTAGAGCCTGTTTCTTACTACAAGGAAACAAAATCTTGAAAGTTGTTCCTCGTCCAGGCTCACTATATACTTTTATAGCTCCATTATGACTCCTTACAATCCCAAGAGTCGCAGCCAATCCTAATCCTCGACCAGTAAACTTCGTTGTAAAAAACGGATCAAAAATCTTAGCCTTTGTCTCTTCATTCATACCACACCCTGTATCTGATACTTCAAGATAAACATAACAACCTTCTTGAAGGTTCTCATCCAAATATGTATGATTCAAATATTCTTGATCACACTCCATAACACCCACTGTAATGTTAACAACACCACTTATATCATCTACAGCATCAGAAGCATTAGTAATCAAATTCATAACAATTTGACGAATCTGAGTGGCATCAGCATCAATGGCAGGTATGTTTCTACCAAAATTATATTTAAGAACCGCTTTTTTCGAAATTGAAAATTCAAGTAAATGACTCATATCCTTAACCAACTCTATAAGATCGATAGGTTGCATAACAAACTGACCTTTTCCTGAATAAGTAAGCATTTGTCTGCATAATTCCGCAGCACGCTGTCCAGCTTTCTCAATTTGTTCCAAAGTTGATTTGACAGGAGAAGTTGGTGAAAGCTCCATCAATGCCATATTAGCATTACCAAGAATACCAACCAGCAAATTATTAAAATCATGAGCTATTCCGCCTGTTAACACTCCCAGGCTTTCTAATTTCTGAGCTTGTTGAATCCGACTTTGTAATTCATGATGTTCTTCTTCGGTACGAACTCGTATTAATGCACCACCACATTGAGATGCAAATGTCTCCAATAATTTAAGATCCGTTTCGGTATAGCAATCTTTTGCATAGCTTTGAACTGTTATTACTCCAATAACACGACTCGCCCAGCGAATTGGAACAAACATCAAAGAACGAGACAGACGCTCTTTATCACCAAAAGGCGTAAAGCCAACTTCCTCTGTGTCATCTTTCCTATTAATTAATATTGACTTACCGGTATATACCTGGCTTTTCTTAAAAACCTCCATTGGCAGATTAACCGATGGAACATTAATTGGTTTTTCAGCTCCAGCAGGAGTATCCTCAGTATAGACACCAATAGACATCTTTTTTTTCTCATCATAATAAGAGAAACTAAATGCATCATAATGGAACAGTCGTGTGCATTCTTCTGCTACAACCTTACCTACTTCCTCAAGGGTTAAAGGTTCGGTCAATCTTTGAGAAAAGCGGCGTAAAGCCTCTCGTTCCTCTGCAGCCCTTCTTTGCTCTGATATATTGCGAACAATACATAGCACCTCATCTTTGCCACAGGGTACCATTCGAGCTTCATAATAGCGCTTATCCCCTTCCACCATTAATTCATACTCATAAAAATGCATATTCCCAGTCTCAAGAACACGCTCTAAGTTATACATTATTTTCTGAGCTATTTCTTCCGGTAAAACATCAAAAACTTTTTTACCTAAAAAATCCTCTGGTGGTAAATACAAGCCCTTAGTGGATCCCCTATAATCTGTAAAAGTAGCATCTTTCTGAATCTGAAACATAAGATCAGGTATAGCACTTAATAATGCTCTACTTTTTGCCTCGCTGTTGCGTAAATCTATCTCCGCTTTATTTCGCTCCGTAATATCCAGAGCAATACCACCAAGCATTATGGGTTTATCTTTTCTTATAATAGGAAACTTATGAGTTTGAAAGAAACGCTTTTCACCTTTACTATCGGGTAAAGATTCAACAATCTCCAAAGGACCCTTAGACATTGCTTCACAATCATCAGTTATTATTCTCTGAGCAATTTCTTCTTGGAAAAGTTCATCAGGTCTACGATTAATCCAGTTTTTCGCTTCAAATACATCTTCAAGATACTTATTAACATAAAGAATCCGACAATCCCTATCTTTTATAAACACACCTGCAGGTAAATAGTACATAAAAGTAGTAAACTGTTCCTGACTTTCGTGAAGTTCTTGTTCAATACGAATACGCTCTAATGCACCACCACAATAATCAGCAAACGCTTGAAGCATTTTCAAATCACTCTCTACATAAGCCTTAGGTATATAGCTCTGAATAGAAAGAACTCCAACTGCTTTTGATTCCTTCCTGATAGGAACGCACATTATAGATGCGGACAATCGGGTTTTATTACCAAACATAATAGAATCTGTTTTCTTATTTTTAGTTATACTTCGGTCAATCAACAAAGGACCTTCTTTTAAGATGCGATCCATACGAGGAGTTGGTTTCCCTATTTTCAACGAAGAAGGAACTTCTACTTTTTTGCCATTTATTATATCCATATTAAAAACAGGATACATCTTATCTTGATCTGCATCATATAAGTCTAAAGTACACGCATCCCATCCCCAAAGCTTATCAGCGGTATCAAAAATTATCTTTGCAGCCTCCTTTATACCCCTAACAGAAGTCAATTTCTCCCCCATTAAAATAAAAGCTTCCTCAATCATTTCATTTTTCTTACGCTCAGTTATATCACGGATTACAGCAAAAGTAGCCAATTCATTATGGTAATTAATAATAGACACATTAGCCTCGACATATAATTCACTTCCATCTTTCTTACGGAATATTGTTTCATAACGAGGAGGAACTTTTTCACCGCGATTCCGTTTCAATTCCCTTTTCTTAAGAATCTCTATACTTTGGAGTGTATAGACTTCTTTATAATCTTTCATTAACAATTCTTCACTTCTATACCCAAGCATCTCAGCAAAACGATTATTGAAAAATATAAATTTATCCTTCTGACTTATAACAATGCCATCATTCACATTTTCTACAAGAAGACGATATTTTTCCTCGGATTCTCTTAGTGTATTTTCAGTCTGGACACGCCGTAGTGCTGGTGCAACAGAATCCGAAATATTCTTCAACAATTCCAGATCCGGTTTACTATAGCATTGAGGCTGATAAGACTGGACCGAAATTAATCCACAAACCTCTTTATCAAAACACACAGGTGAGAACATAAGACTTGCAGAAGGACGAGATTCATCACCAAAGCGTATCCAATCCCGAGCATCATCTCCTAAATCCCTATTTAACAGAAAAGGAATTCCCTTTAATAATTTCCCCATAGGACGATAAACTTTCTCTGACATATCTCTTGTCTCTACGAATTGCCGATTACCATCAATTATATCTTCAGCATATATGATTTCAAACATCTTACTACCAGGTAATCTTTGGGAGAAGAAAAAGGCATCATAGTCAAACAGGATATCAACAGCTTTCGCTATCGAAATAGCCAACTCTTTCAGAGTACTAATCTTCGCCAACTCCAGACCTAAATGAGCAAAAGTTTTTCGCACTAAATCATCTCTTTTATGCCGACTATCAACTGTCCGAAGCTCACTTATCTCCTTTTTTAATGCTTTTATATCATTTATCAGCTGGGCTTTTGTTTTATTCTCATCCTTCATGTTATCTAACCTCAGTTAACATATTTATTGAGTTATTAAACTAAGAACATTAACAATTAAACAATTCTTAACTTCAATATAACCAGCACTTAACTTATATATCGACTCTATTGTCCTGCTTAATAAATGAATAATTGGCTGTAAAAATATATAAATTCTATACTTGAAGCTGTGATTATTACTCTAATGAAAATATTACTACAAATAGGAGAGAATGTCACGAAAAAATGGCGGAGAGGGAGGGATTCGAACCCTCGGTACACCTTTCGGCATACACTCGCTTAGCAGGCGAGCGCCTTCAGCCAGCTCGGCCACCTCTCCTTTTCCATATTGTCCCCAATGATATTCTGATAGAGATTGTTTTGCTAACTTTATCTAAATTCGATACTTTCTTTCACATATATGATTATTCATTGTCAAACAATATGTTCGACAAAAATTAGCATTCTTTATAAGCATTCTTAATTTTGATTAGAGGATCTACAATGAAGAAAATCTGATTACATTTTAGTCTGTTACGACGAATATAACTTTGCAATCATTCAAAATCCCAGTTTTTTCATTATACTGTTTCAGTTTTTTAGCATCCTTCGATGATATGAAAACCGTAGAACCTTCGACTTTTTCTGCCGTAACAAAAATCGGCGTTACTTTCACTCTCTTGTGATTTTTGCTCTTTTCAATATCATCAACATAACTCGCCATTCCATTTTCCTTCACAGACTTGGCAACAGAAAGAGTATATACTGGATTCCCGCTTTCATCATATATCTGTGGGAATATCGAATAAATCATCTTTTTTCCACGAGCATCAACTACAACTCCTGTAACTTCCATAACTTCAGGTTCCGATTCTTCTTTTTCCTCAATGCCTTTAATCTCTCTTGTTTCTGCTGCTTCTTCTTTTACTTCCTCTTTTGTCTCCTTTGATTTCTTATTTTCTATAAAAGGAGATGGAGCTTTTTCATCAGTATCTTTAAAGATATCTTCTTCTTTAATACTCTTAGAGGATGGTTGAATATCACTATCAATATGCTTCGGAGGAGAAACGATGTTCAAGTCTATAACCTTCGGTCCTTGATAAGATGATAAAAACATCTGAGTAAATCCATTTCTACCATCTAAAGGTGCTTCTATCGAAACCTCGCAACTTCCATCAGGTAAATATTTTACTTCCCTCTCAACAGCTCCCCTAATAAAAGATCTCAGATTCATTCGAATTTCATCGTTTTCCGTAACAAAATCTTTTACAACTGTCCTGGATGTTATATTGACACCATTAATAATCTCGGCAAGATTTCGAAAAGCAACTGATTTAGCTGCCCTTTTCGCCTGAAGTTTCCTTTTTGTTACATCATCCTCATCCGACTTACCAAACGCTATTCCTTTTGCAATGACTGTCCCGTTAGTCCAATCAATGTAACCGAAATCTCCCATTTGCTGGACAACTTGAGAAAAGAGAATAGAGGACATTAAAAAAAATGAGAAAAACAAACATATTTTACTTTTCATTTCTTTTCACCTATTGAATAAATTTGTTTATATTATTTAGACTACAAAAAACAGAAAATATTCTAATGTGCTTGTTTTTCTCTTTTCCAATAGGCAATACCATCACAGACACTGACAAGTTCCAAACCATCAGCAGCTTGATGGTCCAAATAAGCAGCTATATCTTCTATCTTCCCATATTCAGCCACTCGACTTTGATCATATTCCCATTCTACATTTTTCGTGGCCAATTGATTAAATTTTTTGATTTGATGAGTTAAATCATGAACAGCAACGATTAACTGTGCGAGATTTTCGTTTTGTTTCCTGAATCGTGGACATTCATCATTGACTGCAACTATCCCCAGAGTGCATAAATTTCCCGACCTCCTCGCACACTCTTTACAGATTACCGATTCAATCTTTACCGCCATTAATCAATCCTCCAATATGATATTTTTTTTCATAAACTGTGGATTCAAGCTGC
>CAZYWQ010000022.1:11728-14910 GCA_964651675.1 uncultured Candidatus Sumerlaeota bacterium
ACTTAATTAGATTCTGTTTTATTCTGAATTCTTTTACTCAGATCCTTTTTTCAGAATTTTGATAGCGTCTGGATGATTAACCTTTATCTGAATTGTTCCTCGATACTCATTGACAACACTTTCAACTTCAACTTCTGCATTTTTTAAATCTTTGACTTCTACTTCTAAAGCATCAAAAACATCACTCCAGAAAACAACCTGTACGATGCCCGTATCATCCTTTAACATACATATATAAGGTGCTGTATCCTTCCAGGGAGTTCCTACTGAAGTAAACTTTCCTTTTACCTTTACTACCTCTCCTAAATAATCATTATTAATATCACCAATATTGGTATATCCTCCCTCTTTTTTGACTTCTTTCTTAGGTTCTTTTTCGGCAACAGGTGATTCTTTTTTCTCAGCAGTTTTTTCTATTTTTATATCACTTGCTCTGTTTAATCTCAACTCAATTTTCTCTCTGTATTCCGTGACTGTAACTTTTGCGGTAAATTTATCTCCCTTTTTTATTGCATCTTCATTACCAAATCCCTCGTATTGATCCCTCCACATAAACATAACTGATGTACCTGATTCGTCAGATATATTGAATTTAAAGGGTCTTTTTGAAGTTGGATCTGGCTTATTTACTCCCGTTACTTTTGCTTTTATGTGAAGTTCTTCACCTAAAACATCATTGGTTATTTCCTTCAGAGGTGTATATTTAACATCTTCTTGACCGAAAGATAATATTACAAAAATTGCTAACAGACTAAATACAAATAAAACTTTCCAATGGCTTTTTTTCAGCATACTATTTCTCCTTTCCAATTTTGCTAAATTTATAGAAATATAAATCTGGATTTAAACAAGGATAATACCTGATGTCAAGATTATAAATATGAATTATTCATTTTAACAAACATAATTCACCAATCTCTTGCTTATAAAAACTTTTTATTGATTGACAATCATTCATTCCTCAATCAAGTTTCATTGTTATATTCTATATAGAGTTTTAGATTATCTGACAAACACAAAATAACTTTCGTCTTAAAAAATTATGGCTCATCACACATCAATAAGCAGTTATCACGAAGAAGAGGTATTGGGTAAAGCATACGATGCAAGGCTTATGAAAAGGCTTATTTCGTACCTTAAGCCTTATAAAAAAGTTGTTCTTTTCGCTATTATTTCGAGCTTGCTCATAACCGTATTTTCTATTGTAATCCCATATCTCATTAAAATGGGAATCGATAAATATATATCCAATCATAATTTAAAAGGCTTGAGAGTTTTATCTATCTTAATCATCGTTATCATTTTTCTAAGATTCTTAATCGAATTTACGAATTCGATTTTAATGCGTTATCTCGGATTTAAAACAACATTCGATATTAGATTAGAGATATTTAAGCACCTACAAAAAATGTCGACTTCTTTCTTTGATAAAAATCCCGTAGGTCGTTTAATGACACGCGTTACAAGCGATGTTGAAGCCCTTGCAGAATTATTTTCTTCGGTAATCGTGGCTATATTTATTGATACCTTTTTACTTCTCGGAATAATCTCCGCTATGCTTTATGTCAACTGGCGATTAGCCCTCATCGTATTCACAATCTTACCACTTATCATATTAGCCTCTTATATTTTTCGAAGAAGTGTCAGAGAATTTTATCGAATGACACGAACAAGATTGGCAAAATTAAATGCCTATTTACAGGAAAACATAAATGGTATGCGGATAGTCCAACTCTTTAATCGTGAGAAGAAAAATGAAGAGGAATTCAAGAATTTGAATTGGGATTACATCTCCTCAATTATTAAGTCTATTCTTGCTCACTCTATATTTTTCCCGACGACTGAACTTATCGCTTCTTTTGCGATTGCTATTATTATATGGTTTGGAGGAAAAGGATTCATAGCTTATGCCACTCATCAAAATGTCATAGGTGAGCCTATAACCATTGGTCTTCTCTTCCTGTTTATCCAGTATACACAACAGTTTTTTCGTCCTATAAACGATCTGACAGAAAAATATAATATTATGCAATCGGCAATGGCTTCATCTGAAAGAATTTTCAAATTGCTCGATAGAAAACCTCTTATCACAAATGCGGAAAATCCTATCCATTTAAATGAATTCAGAGATTCTATCGTGTTTAAAAATGTCTGCTTTGCATATAATAAGGAAGATTGGGTACTAAGAGATATTAATTTTGAAGTTAAAAAAGGAGAAAGAGTTGCTCTCGTAGGAGCTACAGGAGCTGGAAAGACATCAATCATCAATCTTCTATGCAGATTTTATGACATTCAAAAAGGAGAAATCCTTATCGACAATATAAACATAAAACAAATCGAACTTGATAGTTTACGAAATTTAATAGGATTGGTTTTACAAGATATTTTCATCTTTTCGGGAAATATCAAAGATAATATTCGATTAGGTGATAAATCGATTACCGATGAAGAAGTCATAAAAGCGGCAAGATATGTGAATGCAGATTCCTTTATTGAAAAACTAAGCAACAAATACGATACAAAAGTCGAAGAAAGAGGAGCAACATTATCTGTAGGACAAAAACAACTATTATCATTTGCAAGGGCATTGGCTTTTAATCCACAAATCCTAATTCTTGATGAGGCGACTTCTAACATCGATACAGAAACCGAATTACTCATTCAGGATGCATTAGAAAAACTAATGAAGGATAGAACATCGATAGTAATCGCACACAGATTATCGACTATTCAACACTCGGATAGAATCATTGTTATGCACAAAGGTAAAATAAGAGAAATGGGAAATCATCAAGAGTTACTCAAATTAAATGGCATCTATAAAAAACTTTTTGATTTGCAGTATAAAGACCAGTTATTACAAAAATCGTCATCTCTTGAATAAATTGAAACAATAAAAAGAAAAATTTTTCAATCAGATAAAGATTGACAAAACATTTTTTATTATATTAAGAAATACTTGGGCTAATTTCGAAAATCAAAAAAAAGATTGTTTTTTATCGCTTCATTAATTGGTGAGAGTAATTTTGGACAGAACGGTGTTCTGTTCCTACAAAAGTTTTATCTAATACTGTTAATTCTTAGTTAATAATTTAATGAAAAAGGTATAATGACTTACACAATCATCAAAGGACTAATAGGCTCGGGAATTATTGTCATCGCAATTTCTCTCATATTAAATG
>CAZYWQ010000023.1:0-346 GCA_964651675.1 uncultured Candidatus Sumerlaeota bacterium
GATCTATAGCATATAGGAATCAAATATCCTCTCTTTTAATCATTATACCGAATTCTTATGTAAAAATTTTTACACTAAAAATCTTTTATTGAAAACATTTATTCTTTATTTTGATGATAATCATCCGATAATATATATTACGAACACTAATAGGGAGTGTGCTAATGAATTTTTCTTTTATGCGAATAAAAGTGATATATAGTGTTGGCTTGATTATATTTTTTTGTTTTTTAATGAGTCATAATATTTGGTCAGAATCTCTTGTGAAACCCAATCCACCAAAAGATATACGAGTTGAGTTGCAGAGACTCGCTCCTGTTATTACTTCTGATTTTTCTCCTGAAAT
>CAZYWQ010000023.1:356-2150 GCA_964651675.1 uncultured Candidatus Sumerlaeota bacterium
ATGGCATTTTAGTCATCCAAATAATAGTACGGCTAATCTTGATTTTTCCACAGAATCCGTGTCTGACATCGAATTGGCAAGGGGTATAGTAACAGCTGACTTGAACAATGACGGCTTTAAAGAAATTATATTGGGATGCGAGGGGAAAAATTATCTATATGTCAATAATGGAAACTGGACATTCCAAAAAATTAATCAGTTCAGTAATGAAAATACATATAGTGTTGACGTAGCTGATATGGATAATGATGATGATCTTGATGTGCTTGTGGGAAATAACGGTGCCAATATAATCTATTGGAACAATGGCAACTTTGAATTTGAGGGTGAGTATAAATTTGGGGCAGGGAATACGAAAAGCATAAAGGCTGTTGATGTCGATAGAGATGGTGATAAGGATGTAATTTGCGGAAATTATAAAGATGAATGTGTGCTATTCAGGAATTTAGGTGATGGCACTTTCAATGCCGAGTATCCTTTTGGATTCTTGTATTGTACCTGTGTCGAAATCGATGACATAAATAATGATTATTATCCAGATGTAATAATTGGGAATTGGTTTACAGGCATTAACCTTTTTGTCAATGATGGATTTGGTGGTTTTTACCAATACGCATTGATTAATCGAGATAGTAATAGATCAATAGCAGTTGCGGATATAGACGATGACGGCGATCTTGATATTGTCGCTGGGAGATTAGGTGATGATTATCTTTTTGTTAATAGTGGTGATGGTCATTTTTTTGAACAAGTTATATCCGCGGGACTTAACACCTTTGCAATTGAAGGCGTAGATGTGGATAACGATGGTGATGTGGATATTATTGGTGGTACAGGCGTTCAGAACTATCTGTGTAGAAACAATGGTGATGGGACATTTGAGGAAATATCGCTGTTTAGTTCAGATAGTACAACATCATTTGCAAGTGGTGATTTAGATGAAGATGGCGATTCTGATATTATTGAAGGAAATCTGTCGAATGTAACAGTTTATAAGAATAATGCAACATTAATAGGGCAAAAGATTTATCGCATTATTCTCGCATCGACATTGGAGAATATTGATAGTAACATTGGTGATGTCTGGGATAGTGGTCTCGTAGTTGCATCAACAGATGGAGATGGTTTAACGGAAGTTTCATTTGGTGTGGATCTGATCGCTGGTAAGGAATATTATTGTAAAATCAAAGTATATGATGATGGTGGAGCAGAAAGTGAGTGGAGTGAGGTTAAAAACTTTGTTATACCTATCATTATTAATCAATTTACATTGAGTGATCCGGAGTCAGGCTCAAATTCAGTCATACACTCTCAGATGGTTGATGTGGGGGAGATCGATTTTATGGGAGAATCACCAACAAAAATAATGATTAGTGAAGATCCATCGTTTAGGTATGCAGGCTGGCAAGTTTTTCAGCCTACTTTGACTTATAGATTGTCATCTACTGACGGGATAAAAAAGCTTTTTATAAAGTTGAGAAATGACTCACTTGATATTAGTATGAAAAAATCAGATACTATTTCTCTCTCTACAATAGATGATGCAATTGTTATAGGTAATACTATACCAGAGAAAATGTCTCCTGAACAGACTTATAAGGTATCGATAACACTTCAAAACACAGGTGAATCAATTTGGGATAAGGGAAATTTCCCTTATCTATTGGGAGCTGTTGATGATTCGGATGATTTAAATGGTGATGTTAGACAATCTATGCCGAAGGATGTCGGTCCCGATGGTGAGGTTACTATTGAATTTAACAGTGATAAAGCCCTGATGACGGTCAGTGATGA
>CAZYWQ010000023.1:2160-7822 GCA_964651675.1 uncultured Candidatus Sumerlaeota bacterium
TATTACGGATTGGAGAATGCTTAAACAGTGGGAACATTGGTTTGGTGGGATTGTTGAAGAAGAAGTGAGTGTTGAGGATGGATTAGTCGCAAATGATTCTGCCTTAATGATTGATTATATACCAGATTCAGTTCCCGTGAATCATAAAAGTTGTTTGGGTGTGGTATTTAAAAACACAGGAAATGTTACCTGGAGTGAGGGAGATCTACACCGATTGGGAGTGGATGGTGATTATCTTAGTCTCGGTTCACCTGGTAGGATTTTTATGGATGATATTAAATATCCCGGAGAAGAAAAGGCGTTTTTCTGGATGATTGAACCGCATCAAGTTGGTCAATATACGATAAAAGTGAGAATGCTTAAAGAGTATACGGAATGGTTTGGTGATTATATCGAGAAGACAATTGATGTGGTTGAATTGAGTGCGGTTGATGACCAGATATTTGAGCTTTATCGCTAATTTGTGTGTAGAAATTAATCTGTTTCTTCTTTGTCGTCTTCCATCTTATCCTGACTATTGGTTATATTTGTGTCATTTTCAAGTTTCTGAAGAAGTGAATCGCCTACGGGACAATAGTTACCTGCCAGGACGATTTCTCTCGATCCGATTTGCTTATCGTAGAAAATATACAGTTGAAGGTCTTTATTTTTTTCGATGAAGCTTTCGTAATTCCTCTTTCTAAAAATACATAGTTTACTCTCATCTGTGTTAAAATATTCTCTTAATTTATCTCCTTCTTCGATTTCATTTAGGTAAAAGTTACCATAGAACATATATTCCGCTCTCATAATCTTGTATATTGCTACCACCTCGTTGTCACCTCTATATTTGTCGATTAATTTGCATAGTTCCCTCGTGGATTTTGAACTGTTGATGGCAGGGAATCCAAATATTACAGCTACTAACATTATTGCGATGCTTATTCCGGTGATTCCATAGAAAATAGTCTTACTCGACTTCTTAAGCAATAGAAAAAATACTAATAATGCCAGAAGTAACAATGTTAATGCGGCAATTGCAGGTTTGATAATAGTAGTGGTTGATTTTGTTTCTTCTGCTATTTTGTTGAATATTAATTTGAGTCCCAGAGTTGTTAAAATAAGAACTACAATGAGTACGATTAAGGGTATTGATAATTTTTTATCAAATTTTATCCCGTTAAATATATACAGAGAAAAGAAATAGCCTGCCATCATTGCCAGTGCTGGATACATCGGCATAATGTACTGTTGCCTTTTGCCTGGTGAGAGTGAGAAGAAGATGAATGTGAATAGAAACCAACATAGATTGAATTTGAAATTACTATAGGACGGTGTGTTTTTACTTTTAAAACCGACAATAAATGCGGAAGGTACAAAAAAGAACCAGAGCATAAAATCAACCGGCAATCTCTCAATGAAATAGTAGAAGGGTTGATTATGTCTTTCAGGTTTAATGTATCGTGTGATATTCTGATACCACATTAAATCGGTAATGGTTGATTTTTTAGCACTCATAAATAGTGGAAACAACCAGATAAGCAATATAATTGCATACAGAACAAAACCAGTGACAATTTTTAATTCTCTTATTCTATGCTTTTCTTTATTGGCAATTAAGAAAGTTATTACTGAACCTAAGGGGATTATAAGCCCAACAGGACCTTTGGATAGTGTTGCCAATGCCATAAAAACCCACATAAGATAAGCATTTAGCTGCTTATTGCCTAAATTCTTGTAGAGATTGATAAAACATAAGACACTTAGAAAGATAAAGAAACATAGAAGCATATCAGTTTGAGCCCACCGTGCTTGCCAGAAATATTTTACGGTTGTAGCGAGTATTATCCCGCTCAGGAAAGCTACTTTTCGATTGTAGAGTTTTTTTGCGATAAAGTAGGTGGTTAAAACGCCTCCCAGACCCGCAAGTGCTGATGGTAAGCGAGTCGTGAGTGATGTAACTTTTCCAGCTAAGATTGAAAAGATGCCCACAAGCCAGAAGAATAAAGGGGGTTTGTCAGAATAAGGCTCTCGATTAATGTGCATAATGAACCAGTCATTGGTTTGTAGCATCTCTCTCGTTATCTGTCCAAATTTCGGTTCATCCGGTGCCCATAAATCCCATCCACCAATATTGGCAAAATATAATATCAGGCACAGCAGAGATAATACTAATAAAGGTTTTTTGTCCGATTCAAAAAATGCTTTCTTATTCATTGTTTTACCTATATTATTAGGAATATTTATCTCTTGCTTTTTTGAAAGATGAAGTAACGGTATTCCACACTTTATCTGGATTGTCGGGGACAAGAGATGACATATGTCTACAGGCATTGAATCCCCAGACTGCGATATTTCTTACGCCAAGAGAAGTATAAATCTCCACTGCATCGGCAAGTTCAACTTCTCTTCCTTTTGGTACCTTAAATCCCTGTAACCAAAGATGTGAGTCAATGCCATATTTTTTGCATACATCAATGGTTTTTTGTGCGCATTCGGTTGCAAATTCTTTATAATTAACATCAAGCTGAAACCAATAAGGGTCTGTTCCAAAGTTATCGAGTCCCTCGATTCCAGCAACTCTGTCCCAATCCATAACGCCTTCGTTATTTTTACTCGGGAAAATACATATAATATTTTTTTTACCTTTTTGTTTAACCACATTAATTAATTCTGTAAGAAATTCCTTAATCCATTTGTCTTTCATATCGGTAAGTTTCTGAGACGGATTTGATGGGAATTTTTCACCTGTTTCCTGAGTAAATTTCTCCCTGCAGTATTTACAAGTACATCCCCAGGTTCCTTTTCTGCCACCTAACCAACTTGCAATATAAAAATGCGGTTCATCCCAGAAAAAACAATCCGCACCAGTATCGTTTGCTGTTGCAATCCATTCTTTCATAAAAGCCCTGAACTTTGGACTGTTGGGACAGGCAATTCCAATCGGTTTATTGTCTGATAAGACCTGGCATTCTTCTATATTGTTTCCTGCAAAAATGGAGAATGCCTCGCCTCCGAAAATTCTACCAACTCCCCACGGATCAATCCAAACTTCCAGACCAACTTCTTTGCTTACTGATACTATCTCTTTCATCGTGTCTTTATAAAAAAGATAATCATTTTCACTGAATGTGTGTACCACATAATCAAAGCCTTCTTCTTTTAGCCTTTTCATATCCATCTTTACATAATTGACCATACGATTTCCGAAATAGCTTGCTCCAAATTTCATAAGATTTTCCTCTTTATTACAATCTATAATTGAGATATGCAGATTCGAAAAAACACAAAAAAATAAATACCTAAAAAATAGTTATTCTTTAGAATAATCGATGGAAATTTTTAAAAGAAAATTCTCATACGAACTATGCATATTTGTCAATATCAAAGAGTGAGCTGACGGATTCTCCGTTGTATATTCTTTGAATAGCTTGAGCAAAAAGATCTGCTACTGAAATCACTGTTACTTTAGGACATTTCTTTTCTTTGTTTAAAGGGACAGTATTTGTAACAACAACCTCATCGATTGGAAGCTCATTTATTATGTTAGTTGCTTCTCCACAAAAGACTGCGTGAACAGCAGCAGCCTTAATAGATTTTGCTCCATGATTTTTTAGTGCCAGCACAGTCTCCTTTAATGAACCACCTGTGCTTATTTCATCATCGAATATGATGGCATTTTTGTCTTTTACTTCTCCTATTATATTTAGCACTTCGCTATGGTCTTCGTTTCCAATCCTTCTTTTGTCGAGTATTGCCATAGGGAGTTTCAGTTTTACAGCGTACATCTCAGCTCTTTTTGCACTTCCGGCATCAGGTGCAACAACAATCGTATTCGATAAATCGGTCTTTTCGAAATAACTGCACATTAGTGGAATGGCGAGAAGTTGGTCGAAAGGAATCCTGAAAAAACCTTGAATCTGAGGAGAATGTAGATTCATTGTCAGTACTCTATCTGCACCGGCTGCCTGTAGTAAATCGGCTACCAGTCTTGCTGTTATCGAGATTCTCGGTTGGTCTTTTTTATCACTTCTGACATACGGATAATATGGGAGAATCGCTGTGATTCTCTTTGCTGAAGAATATTTGGCGGCATCGATCAACATCAAAAGCTCCATAAGATAATCATTAACAGGCTCTTTGGATGTTTGAAGAATAAAGACATCCTTTTCCCTGACATTTTCCAAAATTTTCACGAAGTTGTTGTCATTTTTGAATTTTTGGCAGATAACCTTTGTGAGAGGAACAGCTAATATCTGGGAAATTTCTTCTGCTAATGAAGGATTCGATTGACCGCTTATTAGTTTAAAAGTGCCCTTTTGCTTGTCTTTTATCTCCTCCATCCTTCCACCTCTTTTAGTAATTTTTTGGATTTATTGTTTTGATGATAACAACTTAGGTAAACTCATCAAAGAGCTTTTTTCAATAATAATTTCATAAAAAATGTTTATGAGGATTAATTAAATAATAAGAGGATTGGAAATATGTTTCTGCATAAGAAATTTATAAAAAAAGCCCCAATTATTTTCGGGGCTGATAGGGGAAGTTGCCAACTTATTTTCTGATTAATGTACGGAGTTTTTGGCATTTGTTAATATCCAGTTTGCTAATGACGGATCGGATAACACAGTATTTTTACTGAACACAACATCCTTTTCCGCAATAGGATCTTGAAGTACCTCTTTTTTTGAAAACAGACCCTTAACAAAATTCTTGTGAATATTTTCAGGGGAAAGTCCTACATATAATCCCACGACCAATACTCTTTTCTTTAATTCAGTTGCTTTGAGAATCGTTTTTATCCCTTCGCTTTCATATTCCTGTCCTACTTCAACATATGCCCAATCCGCATAAGAAATTCCTGTTTTATTTTTGCAAAATGATATGATTTTCTCCATTATTGCATCGATTAATCCCTTATGACCAGGGTCACCATGTGCTAAAATAACTAAGGCTTCATTGTCCGGATTTTTTGATAGTGATTCAATATCTTTTAATGCTGCATTCGAGAGGAAATCTCCATAAGAAAGGGTAGAGAGTTGTGTTATCGGTACTTTTGTTTTGGCTATGGAACCACCTTCTTCTTTGATAGTATTTACAATATCTGGATCATAATAGGTTCCCAGGACAGTTGGAAGGTCAAAATGAGTGTGTCCCGAAGGAGCAATAAATAGTGGAAAAGCGATTATTCGGTCGCATCCATTTTTTTCCATTTCTGCCAGAACTGTTGGCACATCAGGTTGAGCAAATTCCAAAAAGGCATACTGACATTCTTCGAATGTATTATCTTTCTTAACCAGCTTATTCACTTCTTCATACAAATTAACGACCTTTTTGTTCCAGCTTTTGCTTGGAGAACCATGGGCTACTATTAGTAACCCATGTTTTGCAAATGCTGAATTACTCAAGAGTAGAACTAAACTGAATAACATAAGGGTAATTAGGAATCTTTTTTTCATTTGGTTATCCTCCTTTTAATGCAATATTATTTTAACGATCCTTTAAAACCTGTTGATACAAGAACTATATCACCACCGCTTATTGTTCCATTTGTTGGATCGTAATAACTCATCGAATCCCGATCTTGATCCGGACCATAACTTCTTAAACTCCAGCGATTGATTCCTGGATGTGAAATTCCCATTAATTTATATCCCTCTGGTAGGTTCGTGTAGTCATAAGG
>CAZYWQ010000023.1:7832-14473 GCA_964651675.1 uncultured Candidatus Sumerlaeota bacterium
GGACGAAATGTTCCATCCGAAATGTTAAACATATCTAAGGGGATTGATGTTAAATAGGATGTAGGAGTGGTAAGAACACTTAGTTCTCCATAATTTTCCTCTGGTGTTCCTTTGATTGGATCAAGACTTGGAGATCCACTCCACCAGTAATAGTAGGGATAGTCGTTATAGTCGACCGCATAAGATTCGAGAGCAGTTGCTATTGAGCGCATATCGGATGCTGCTCTTGAGACCTTTGTTCTTGTCTGTGCCTCAAGGAAATTGGGTAGTGCTATACCAGCTAATATAGCAATAATAGCAGATACAATTAATAGTTCGATCAGAGTAAAACCTGGATATTTCCATTTTCCTCTGACATTAAGTTTTTTCATTTTATCTCCTCCTTTTATTATTATCCATATAGAAGTAATTAATGTGTAATCCACTAACAATGTTAGGCAAGACTATATTTTAGGGTAAAAAAAGAGTTTATTTAAAATTTGTTCATAAAAAGACTTCCTATTTGATAAATTAGTGTTGCCAAAAGCCAACCTAAAATGAAGCTATAACCTACAGCTACACCAGTCCATCTCCAGTTTGTTTCTCTCTTAATAACGGCGATTACGGCAATGCAGGGGATGTAAATCAAAGACATTATCATAAAGGCATACGCTGATAGAGGAGTAAAATTATGTTGTATTACTTCCTTTAGTCCTGATTCTTCGACACTGTATAGTGTGCCCATTGTTCCAACAACGATTTCTTTGGCTACAATCCCGAAGATTAATGCGACTGCTGATATCCAATCTCCGAATCCTGCCGGTTTAAATATCGGTGCAATGAAAGATCCAATTTTTCCAATGAGACTTTCTTGTGAGCCATATTCTACACCGATTGGAAATGATGCCAGGAGCCATATTATTACGACACCTGCAAAAATAATCGTTCCTGCTTTTTTTACGAAGATGCTTCCTCTTTGCCACATATGAATAAGGATATTTTTAATTCTGGGTACTCGATAAGGCGGCAATTCCATAATTAATGGTGCGGTCTCTGCTTTGAAAAATATACTTTTAAGTAATCGTGCAACAAGAACGGCAAGTACTATTCCTATTAGATAGAGTGAGAAAAGTATTAATCCCTGGTGTTTTGGGAAAAATGCTCCTGCAAATAATACATAAATGGGAAGTCGCGCAGAACAGGACATTAAAGGAATTGTCATAATCGTTAATATTCTGTCCTTTTTAGATTCCAATGTGCGAGTTGCCATTATTGCCGGGAGATTACATCCAAATCCTATAATCATAGGGATGAAGGATTTCCCGTGTAATCCCAACATATGCATCAATCTGTCCATTACAAAGGCGGCTCTCGCCATATATCCTGAGTCTTCCAGTATGGCAATCGCTAAGAATAGGATTAATATGTTAGGCAAAAAGATTAATACGGAACCGACACCACCAATAATCCCATCACTAATAAGTGAGCTTATCCATTCAGGTCCGCCTGCTTTATTAATGAGCATTGTAGAGGATTCGGATAACCATCCGAAAAAGGAGTCTATTAGATCAGCAAAAGGTGCGCCGATTGTAAAAACAGCCTGAAAGGTTAGCCATAGAAAGAATAAAAAGATGGGTATTCCGAGAAATTTATTTGTTACCACCTTGTCTATTTTGTCTGATACTTCTATCCTTTCTTCGATGCTGACTTTTTTTGAGCAACATTCTTTTATGATTCCTTCGATAAATCCGTATCTTCGTTCTGCCAAAACTGTTTGAATGTCATAACCAATACGCTTTTCCAGTTGGATTGTGCTGAGCATTATCTCTTCTTGAATAGCTTTAGCCCAGCGATAAGAACTAATTGTTTCTAAAACCGCAGGATCTCCTTCGAAAAGTTTCAGGATTAACCATCTTAATGGGTATGCATCTGGTAATAGCTGATCTTCTAATTTGTTTGTAATGTTTTGAATTTCATCTTCGATAGCGTGACCATAATTAATTCTGAAAGGACGATTTTTCTCAACATCTATTCTGTTTATGATTGTTGATTTTAAATCTTCTATACCTTTTGACTTGTTTGCAATTGTCTCTATGACAGGAATACCTAAGATAGAGGCGAGTTTATCGGTATCAATCTCTATGCCCTTTTTACTAACAAGGTCCATCATATTTAAATCTAATACGATGTTTACTCCTAATTCCTGCAGTTGAAGTGCGAGATAAAGGTTTCTCTCGAGATTCGAAGCATCGATTACAGCGACAACTAAATCAGGTTTTTCTCTTGTTATGTAGTCCCTGGCGATTTTTTCGTCTATGGAATAAGCGGATAAACTGTATATTCCGGGTAGATCGATAACATTTATAGTATGATTATTATAGCAGAATTTTCCTTCTTTTTTCTCTACTGTAACACCGGGCCAATTACCTGTATGTTGGTGCATACCGGTTAAGCTATTGAATATAGTTGACTTTCCTGAATTAGGATTTCCTGCTATAGCGATATTAAAGTTTCTCACCGTTTTTACTCCTAAGTTGAGATCTTTGATCATTTATTTTTTTTCACAGTTTTCATTTTCTTTAAAAGGGCTAACGAAGATTTTATGTGCCATTCCAAATCCGAGACCGAGTTTCACACCGTTTTTTGAAACAATTAAGGGACCAAATCCTACATTTGATATTACCTCAATCACAGTGCCAGATAAAAATCCCATATCCGATAATCTTTTATGAATATTTCTCCCGCCGATTATCTTTATTATTTTTACTTTTTCACCGGGATTTATTAAATTTAAGGGAATCATTTATTTAACCACCTTAACAATAATAGATGCAGCTTCATTTTTTCTTAATGAAAGATGATAGCCTTTTACCAGTATATCAATCGGATCTCCTAAGGGAGAGGTTTTTTCTACCTTTACTTTTGCTCCGGGGATAAGTCCCATAGCCAAAAGGCGTTGTTTAATTTTATCTGTAGCCACCACTTTAATTACCTCGCAATACTGACCGATTTTGACTTCACTTAATCTTGTTTGGCTGTCTGAGTCTTCTTCTTTGGCGACCTGTTCTGTATTGCTACTAATTTCTGGATGTTTTTTGTGTTTAACAAAGTAACGGAATTGTGAGAGCCATAAAAGATCCTTTTTTGGCGATGTTTCTACAAACTCAATGAAATCCCGTAATTTGTCTATTGTCTTTTTATCAAGGTGATGTTCGATCGAACAGGCATCTTTAGCCGATGTTTTTAGGTCGATGCCTAAAATCTCGTTGAAAAATTTGGTTAGTAATTTATGTCGCTCATAAATACTTTTTCCGATCTCTATCCCTTTCTCAGTAAGGTCAACATAGCCATATTTTTCGTGAGTAATTAGTTTTTTTTCTGCTAAAGTTCTTAATGCGGCAACAACAGATGATGTTTTTACATTAAGATGCCTTACGATATCTTTGACCCTAACAATTCTTTTGTTGAGACTCGTGATAAAAATGCTTTCGAGATAATCCTCAAGACTTGGTGTTAAATCGTACATAAAGCATTTCCTCTATAATATAGATTTATCTATAAAAGATAGATGAGACTAACTTTACATTTCAAAATCTATTGATGTCAAGAGAAAAAATGAGGTGTTGGAAAAAAATCAAGGGTAATTTGTATTACATTTATGGCTTTTGCATCAGGAAGGAAATGTTTTTTAGATTGATTTTGGAAGAGTTAACGAGGGGAAATATAAAAAGCCTGAAGAGGATTTATAAGCCGAATTTTGTACCTTAATTTTAGAAAGATTTTTCTAAATCAAGGCGATAGTCATTCATCTAGGTTAATTGTTACCAATTAACTCAAGCGACCTACCCGCGGGTGATTAATTTCTAAGCTGTTAAAACTTGTTTATCCTTCGAAATATACTTCTTAGTACTTATCTTTTTATAGCCCTGGAGTTGATATAGTATCATTCCAGCACAAGTAGTTATAGAAGCCAACTTCGATTATAAAAAGATTCTTTCACTGAGATAGAACCACATTGCTTAAGGTGTATTGTATGTGATTTGACAGTTGAAAGACAGTCGATAAAAAGTTTATTAGCTTAGTATTAACGAGGCGAGCAACCTCTTCCCGCATATTTGGTCTTGCACCGGATGGGGTTTACCGAGCTACTGATGTTGCCATCAGTACTGGTGAGCTCTTATCTCACCGTTTCACCCTTGCCTGTGCTTCAATACTGTAGCGGTCGCATTTATGCGACAATTATTGTGCGATAAATCGCACCGCTACGATATCGAAGTCATTGGCGGTCTTCTCTCTGTTGCACTTTCCGTAGGGTTTTCCCTCCCTCCCGTTAGGAGGCATCCTGCTCTGTGGTGTTCGGACTTTCCTCTCTCATAACTAATCGTTCCTATAATGGAATGATGATTATGAAAGCGACTATCCAATCCTCATCAGGCTTCTTTTTATCTTTATTTTTTCAAAGAGCTTTTAAATACTTTTAATTCGCTAAACTTGTATCATAGCTTCTATGTCATTTCAAGGGTCTTTTTTGTGGAATTCCATTTTTTCTTGGGTATTTCTCATCGGTAGATTTTGTTTTGTCAATTACTAAAATCTTTCTTTTCTTCGATGATTTGGGTAATGTCATATCGATTGTATCTTTTAACTCCACTCCTAATATTTTAAAGGCATTTGTGGCGTTATTCAATTCCTCATCTATATTCTCACTTTTGTAAGCTAATAAATGTCCACCAACTTTTAAGAATGGAGTGCATAGTTCTAAAAGTACATTTAACTTTGCTAACGCGCGAGTTATTACAATATCGTATTGTTCTCTATGATTGGCATCTCTTGCCAAATCTTCTGCGCGTCCATTTAATATTTCACAGTTCGAGAGTGACAATTTCTTCTTTGCTATTTCGAGATAATTGACTTTTTTTCGAGTTGCTTCAAGCAATGTGATTTTTATATTGGGACAAATTATTTTGAGTGGTATGCCGGGGAATCCTGCTCCTGAACCAACATCAAGGACTTTTGCATCAGGTTTATTATCAAAAAATTTGTAAGGGATGCAAGAATCTACAAAATGATTTTCTATTATTTCTTTGGGATTTTTCACACTTGTGAGATTGATTTTGTCAGACCATTCCTTAAGTAATTCTGTTAGCAGGTTAAATTTTTTTAACTGCTCGTAGGATAATATAATTCCTATTTGATACATTGAATCGAAGATAAGTTTTTCGAGAGATGATTGATACTGTGGTTTTTTCCATTCTTCCCAGAGTTTTTTGAATCGATTGACATAAATTTTATCAAATAGAGCGAGTTTCTCAGGATATTCTTTTTCGCATAGGGAATGAAGCGCATCAATTTTGATCTGAACCTCCTGCCAACTACTGTCTGGATGCATAATTAGAGAACATATCTCATCAGCACCTTTTTTTAAAATATTATTATGTTTCTTACCATTTCCATTCATAGGGATACATATTATGGTAGTTTTAAGATTAAAACTACATCTGAGAAGATAGAAATTTCAAGATTTGGTTTTAATAAAGTAAATTCGGCTGGTTGTTCTTGAAAAATCGTTTAATGGATTAAAACTTGATTTGGAATTAGCTCTATTAAATATTTTCTTTAGTGAATTTGATAAGTTTCAGCCACATTTCTTTATCGGTTTTGGAATCAAGCATATTTTTTCTCGTTTGTGAATTGCGGAATGATTGTAGTAGTCCTGATAGCAAGGTTAAGTAAAATGCACTTGCTGCGGATGGGATGATAATAAAGAATATAATTCGGGATAAAGTTTCGTCAGGAGCACCGAATTTAATTCCGCTGTTTTTGAGACCGAGGGCAAATGTCAGCCCTCCTCCTTCTACACCTCTGATATGGGGAAATGCAAGGTCGTTACCGACGGCTGTGCTTGTTATCGCTTCTCTTT
Organism: uncultured Candidatus Sumerlaeota bacterium; assembly: GCA_964651675.1. Lineage (GTDB taxonomy): Bacteria > Sumerlaeota > CAZYWQ01 > CAZYWQ01 > CAZYWQ01 > CAZYWQ01. The sequence continues at coordinate 13,732 of CAZYWQ010000023.1, forward strand.
TCAAGGCTTCTTTCACTAACTTTTTACTGTCTTTGATAAATTCCTGTTTTACCATCAAATTCGCTAATTCTTCGATGGCTTTTTCTTTTGTCTTGGCTTTGAGAGAAGGATTCATTAGCCGTACTGATGAGAATCTTGCTATTCCTATTTTAATGGAATCGAATTTGTTCTTTTGAGATTTTAGGATTATATTACTACCTTCGTAAGGATAGATGATTCTTGCACAGTTTGGGCATTGGAAGATGCTTTCACCTTCTTCGATTTCCTGAGCTAACGAAACAGGCAGTTTTACCCCGCATCCTTTACAAGTTCCTTTAACCATTGGCACCAGAGCAAGTTGATAACGGTCATATATTCTGCCGAACAGTTTGGCGATATCTTCGGGTAGTTCTTTCTCGAGGGTTTGAATGGATTTCTGAAGTTCTTCTAATCGATCTTTGGCTTTCAATATTTGCTGCTCAGAATAGGTAAAGCGGAGATCCTGTAATTGAATAAGATGGTTGATTATCTTTTTCATATCAAATTACTCCCAATATTATACATCCCTTACGTAGACTTATTTGGGATTATTTAGGTTTTTATATTTTTCTTCCTGGTCTTTAAGTTTTTTCTCAATTGCTGGTTTTGCTTCATCGAAAAATGGCTGAGCCATTTCCATTGTCCAGGTTCGTTCTTCGAAACTTCTTGTTTCGAGTGACTTCAGAAACCGATTTTTGAAATCTTCTATCCTTGAGCCATATAT
>CAZYWQ010000024.1:0-6980 GCA_964651675.1 uncultured Candidatus Sumerlaeota bacterium
TGGGAATGCACTCGATGGAAAACCACGCTGGGAGCGATTCGCAGGATTCTATGTCCATAACAAGGACGGTACAGTCACCCCACAATTCTTCCACACCTATCAAATTTGGGTCGCTATCTTTTACTCCTTATGGGGAATCAATGGAGCTTTATTCCTAAACACCTTTTTCGCTATGCTAAGTTTGTTATCTATATTCTACTTCATAAAAAATATTGTTGGACCATCCTCAGCATTCTTTGCTGTATTCATATTAGTAACCAACGCCATTCAACTATGGTTTATGCGATTGCCCTCGAACGAAATCTTTTTACAATATCTCTTCTTTACAGGTCTCTATCTTTACAACCTCTCATTCAATGAAAAAAAGAATTACCTTATAATACTTTCTGCAATCAGCTTTGGATGCGGTTTATTGGTAAAAACATCTTCCTGGTTATGCTTACCTGCACTCATTTTTATTTTCTTCCTCAATATGCTGACAGACAAAAAATACAAATACTACTCCATATCTCTCCTAATAATTTTAAGTTTTTTCATCCTCACATTATTGCACGCAATCTTCTGCACAGACTTCTATATCTACGGTCTCTATAAACATTTTATAAACCTTCGATACCCTATCTCACCTGTCAAAACACTGTTCTTATTAGTAACATCCATTCCCAGCGTATTAATCGGAACATATATTTTCTACAAACTGAAGATACTTTCTTTGCTTAAGTTAAAAGTAATAAGAATAATCATCATCATCTTATTCATCATAGCTCTCATTCTCATCTACATCATACAAACAAAACAGACTGGAAGCGGAGATATCTGGTCAGAATCATCGAACCTCATCCAGATTGGATGGTACTTTTCCGTCATAGGACTTCTATTAACGCTTTCAGGCATATCATTAATGATATACAAAAAAAATGGATATAGTTCCTATCTCTTTCTGATAATTTTCTTTTCATCAACCCTATTCCTCATCAGAAAACACATTGCAAACGACCACATCTGGGCAACACGCAGGTGGGTTTCGATCATCGTTCCATCATTTGCCATCTTCATTGGTTACACACTCGGATTCATTTATGATAATCGACACAGAATTCTAAAAGTTATCTCCATCCTATTATTCATTGTAATATTAGCATTAACAATCATACCAACTCGCCACATCATCTTCCATAAAGAATACAAAGGAGTAATAAAATTCCTGAATGAATCCGAAACCCGATTCGAAAAAGGAAGTTACATTCTCATCGACCAGATGCACTTACTATATATGCTTGCTCTTCCGATGCACTACTGGAAAGGATATACGGGCGTATTACTCGAGCACCAACAAAATCCACAACTCAATCCCAAAATAATGCAGAATGTAGAAAAATGGCTCAAAGAAAGTAAGAACATTTATTTTCTAAGCCCATTTGACATCCCAACAATTCGTGGTGATGAATGGCTTCTGACAAAGACGGATTCTATTGATGTTAACTTCCCGATGTTAGAACAATCACTAAACAAATTCCCACGAAAAATCCTGAGAGAAAAACACAAATTCCACATCTACAAATACACATCCAAACCATTCACCGACGATATGTTTACCATCGACATAGGAAAAAATGATTTCAGTTTCGTCACAGGTTTTTACGACATCAGCAAACTCGGAGAAGACCGCACATTCAGATGGACACAAAAAGACGCCTATGTTGCAATTGGACGACTCTGGGCAAAGCATCTTAATCCAGACAGCTCATACAATCTAAAAATAAAACTCTGGGGAGCAAGAACACAAGATGCACCAAAACCAAAAGTAATTCTACAACTCGATGAAGAAACAATCAGTGAATTCATCCCTGAAAACGAACCCAAGGAATATTCTTTCCCAATTAATCCCAAACAAATTCAAAATAATTCAATCCTAAAAATCTCCAGCGATGTCTGGGAACCCCTCATTGGAAAAGGCTTATTAGGTATTTGTATCGAATATATTAAAATTGAAAAGAATCATTAAAAAGGGGGACAGACGGTATTCGTCTGTCCCCCTTTTTAACTATATTACACCTTCACCATCTTCGGATCAAAGGCATCTCTTAGACCATCTCCAACAAAATTAAATGCTAACATTGTAACACTTATTCCTAATGCAGGGAAAAATAATAGATACGGAGCAGTTCTGATTGCTGTCGTTGCATCAGCAGCCAGACTTCCCCAGCTCGACATTGGCGCTGATACTCCGAGTCCAATATAACTCAAAAAAGATTCGATAAATATCGCCTCAGGAATATTGAATGTCAAAGTCACGATAACGGGACCAATCAAATTAGGTATAATGTGAGCAAATATAATCCTCACATCAGATGCTCCCAAAGATTTTGCAGCACTAACATAATCTCTTTCTTTCAGGCTCAAAACCTGTCCCCTAACAATTCTCGCCATATTCAACCAATATACCGCTCCTAAAGCGATAAACACATTTATCAATCCCGGCTTAAACAAAACCATCAAAACAATCACGAACAAAATCAAAGGAATCCCATAAAGCACATCAATAAATCGCATCATCAAAGTGTCTGTCTTTCCACCAACATATCCAGATATTCCACCATAAGTAACACCAATCATCAGACTAATAAGACTTGCCACAATCCCAACAGTAAGCGAAATCCTTGCCCCATACATTGTTCGAGTCAGCAAATCACGACCTAATTGATCCGTTCCAAATAAATTTCTCGAAGAAGGAGCTTGAAAAAATTTATAAAGGTTCTGTTCATAATATGAATACTTTGACAAAAATGGACCAAAGACAGCAAACAAAATGAGAATGCAAATCATTATCAATCCAATCACAGCCAATCGATTTCTTCTAAACCTTAACAAAGCCAACTGATAGATCGAATGTGATTCTCTTCGTTCGATAGCCATAATAATTTTAACCAATAACCTCTTTCTTATGCAATCGTACTCTCGGATCAATGAATGTATAAATAATATCAACGACGATATTCAGACTAACAAGCAAAACACTGTAAAACAGCGTGATTCCGAGAGTAGATGTATAATCGCGATTACCAATACTAACGACCAGCATCCTACCCAATCCCGGAATCGAAAAAATCTTTTCTATCACAAAACTCCCCGTTAAAATTCCAGCCGTGAGAGGTCCCAAATAAGTCACGACAGGTTGAATCGCATTTTTTAAAGCATGTTTCAGAACGACCTTACCTGTCGATAGACCTTTCGAATATGCCGTTTTAATATACTCTTGAGATAAAACATCGAGCATACTCGAACGAATGAGGCGGACAATATACGCAATCGAGAAACTCGATAAAGAAAGCGATGGAAGAACAAGATGTTTAATCGAACCCCAACCTGTTGCAGGAAACAATTGCAGTTTCAAACAAAAGAAATACATCAAGATAGAGGCAAGAATAAAACTCGGCACAGAAACACCCACTATCGCCAACAGCATCAGCGCCTGATCCTGCCATTTATTCTGTCTTAAAGCACAATACGAACCTAATGGAACACCGACAGAAAGCGAAATCAGAATTGATATTATCCCGATTATAGCAGATTTTGGGAATCCCTCTCTGATTAAATCATTCACACTCCTGCCCAAATATTTATAAGACGGACCAAGATCCAATCGGGCAACATCAAACAAATAATCGACATATTGTTTAATCAACGGATCATCAAGTTTATATCTTGCCTCGATATTCCTCTTGACCTCATCAGGAATGGTTTTCTCGGTATCAAAAGGTCCCCCGGGAATGGAATGCAATAGAAAAAATGTAACCGTAATAATTATCCAGACTACAACTAAAAGTAACAACAGCCTATTTATAATATATTTAAGCAATTAGCCCAACCTAAAACCATACACACGATTTTTATTAAAAAAACAAATAGCTTTATCATTACAAACTTAACTTCATTCCTCTATATAAGCTTCGGAAAAATCGATAAAACCGAGTGGATTAATCCCGACTCCCTTAAGATTCTCCTTCATACAAAATGAATCCACATAAAAATAAATTGGACAAATCGGCATCTCTTCCATCAAAATCTCCTCTGCCTTATGCATCAAATTCATCCTCTCCTTCTGATCAGGACTCAACTTCGCCTTCTTTATCAAATCATCATACTCTTCATTCGACCAATGTGCATCGTTATTTCCACCTCCCGTGACAAACACATCCATAAAAGTCATTGGGTCCAGATAATCTCCTATCCAACCATGTCGGCACACCTGAAAATCCCCTTCCCTTCTGGTCTTGATGAAAACTTTCCATTCCTGATTAATCAATCTCACATAAATATTCAGATTCTTCCTCCACATCTCCTGAAAAGCCTCAGCCAGTATCTTATGTCCCTCATTTGTATTATAAATATATACAATATCAGGAACAATCAGTCCCAGTCCATAGCCGGATTCTGCCAACATTCTTTGCGCTTCCAGAACATTATTATCTCTAAACAAATCACCACCATACTCTCTAAAATCAAGCACACCATCGAAGTCTTTGATACCGTAAGGAACCCATGCCAACGCCACTTTTTCTCCTCTTCTTGTAACCTTCTCAACAATCTTCTGTCTATCTATCGAATAAGAAAATGCCTTTCGAAAATTTTTGTTATCAAAAGGAGGTTTCTGAGTATTAAAACACACATAATAAGTTCCGATATAAGGATATATCTTCAGCTTACCCTCGCTTTTCAGCCTTTCTACATCAGGCAATGGAACACCTTCAGTCATATCGATCTCACCCAACTCAAAGGCAGTTAATTCCGAAGACTCATCCTCAATCATTGTAAAAATCAATTCATCCGGTTTGACACGACTCGAATCCCAATAATTTTCATTTTTGACAAATCGCATTTTATTATTATGTTGCCACTCAACTAATTTAAATGGACCGCTACTAATATAATTTTCTGGCGACAAAGCCCATTTTGAATTAGCACTAACAATATCCTCTTCAACAGGTGAATAAGTCGGGAACCCAGTTAGTTCCAAAAAATACGGTGTCGGAGCATTCAACTCAATACGAATAGTTTTATCATCAATCGCCTTCGTACCAACCAAATCGAAGTCTTCAATCTCTCCTTTATTATATTCCTCACCATTCTTTATATAATAAAATTGATAAGCATATTCTGCTGCTGTTTGCGGTTCCAAAGCCCTTTTCCAGGCATAGACAAAATCACTTGCCTTGATTGGTGAACCATCCGACCACATCGCATCTCTTAGATGAAAAGTATAAATTTTCTTATCATCGCTAATCTCCCAGCTTTTTGCAATTCCGGGATGAACCTTATTTTCCGCATCCACTCTTACAAGCCCTTCAAAACAGTTCACAATAATTCTTGCTCCCGGAATACCGGTCGACAATGCAGGATCAATCGATTGTGGTTCAGCAGAGTTATTAAAAATGATGACTTGTTTGTCAGATTCCTTGTCTTGTTCATCCCCTTTCCCAACAACCTCTCCAGATTTTTCACTCTCAATCTTCTTACAACAAAATGGTATGACTAACAATAAACCTATCACAGCAACATATATTATTTTTCTCATAGTCATAACCTCTGATACGGATTTCACAGAATACAACTGAACTAATTCCCTGCTGGTGGTACATTCCTAATAACGAAAGGTAAATAAATGATAACAAATATAACAGAACACAAAATCGAATTAAGCATATTCATCATTTCTTTATTCGGTTCGAAGCCATCGGCAAGCATAGTATAATAATAGGATTTAGCCAGATTACTAATCAATGCGGATATGATCATCAACAAAACAAAGATATAAGAAAAAGACAAATGATAAACAGCGAAAAATAAATAAATCAATGTAGCGATTAAGCCTGCTAAAATTCCCCAAAATGAAATCGCACCTTTCATACCTACTTCTACACGACGAAAGCTCGATATCAGAACAGGATAACGAGCAAAAGTCCTCCCCAACTGTGCTGCAGCAACATTAAACATCGGTGCGGATAAACTCACCACATACAAATATAACCACAATTTAATCTTCCATCTACTATAAATCAAAACGAATACAATCGGCAAAAGCAAACTCGAATACATCTCTCTACCGCCAATAATAAATCCTCTATCACTTATCAAACCATCTTCTATTTTATTCTTATATCCCCAGGCATAAGACAAATAATACAGAACAATATATGCGAAAAAGACCGCATACCCTGCCAAACCAAGAACCAAATAAATTATCCATCCTGCAATAAAACCGAATATGGCACCACTTTTATTGACTGCCTTAATGAGATAGGCAATTCCCATCACTACCAGACTAACTATTATCCCCATTACAAAAGTATTAGCTACAATAAACGAAAAAAGATACATCACAACTCCACCAGCTAATGCGATCAAAACATTTTCATCAATTCCCAGATCTCTTGAAATGACAAATCCTGATATTACAGCAGCAATAACCGACAATAAGAATATATCATATCCACTCAACCCCCCTGCTGTATCAGACCACAACAAAAATAAATAGGAAGCGACAAACGCACTCAATATAAAAGCAGCCAACCATTCCCAGCTTTTATTCTTATTCCACGGAAGTTTCTTTTCAGAAACAATCCTCTCAACAATTGCAGAAATCCCTGTTCCAAAGCCCATTATTCCCCATACACCAGCCGTGACATAAGGTTTCGCATAAAAAATCATCAGAAACAGAACACTCACAGGATACATCACCAAACTCGAACGATAAAAAGGCTTATCAGATTCCCTAAACGAATAAATATCCATCTTCAGATTAGGCAATATGAATAGATTAAAAATTATTATTATCAGAACCGAACCCAGTACAAATATCCAATGCCAATGTCCAATCATCAAAGCTAACAGCGCAAGACACATATGAATTATTTTTCTATTAAAATTCTGGTTCATTGACTTCCTCCCATCATCCACAATATTGATTATTTGATTAGAAT
>CAZYWQ010000024.1:6990-7875 GCA_964651675.1 uncultured Candidatus Sumerlaeota bacterium
GAATTTATTAGTGTGAATTTTTTATGTTAAAAAACACGCCAAATATGAATCTAAACCAATTTAATTTCTCTCTCTTCAAAAGCAGATTCATCATATCTTCGTGATGCAAGAAACGAACACCTTTTACAATGCATTCTCATCTTAGCATTCCCACGATGTTCCTCTCTCAACTTTCTATATCGTTCAGAATTCCAGATCTCATCGAATGAATTTTCGACTATATTTCCCATACATTCCTCATTAAACCAGCCAAAACAAGGCAAAACATCACCTTTAGGAGTGAAGACAACCGCAACCCACGGCTTAATGCATAAGAAATCTTCATCAGGTAAAAATAATGATTTCACCTTACTGATAATTTTCTTCTTCCCCAAATCCGCATCAGGAAACTTTGGCATATCTATCACTTTTATATCCAACTCCTCAGCCCTCTCAAGTGCTTTATCCATAAGCTGATTCGCATAATTATGGTCCATCCAAAAAACCGACTCATCACTTATATCCAATCCTTTGAACACCACAAGATGTTGAAAATTAACCTCTTCAACTCCATACTCCTTTGCCAGATTAATCAATGTTACGATCTCTTCAATATTACTCTTCATCAATATCATATTAAATATCAATTTCGGTTTCTGCGAGTTCATCTTCTCTTTTATTTTATTCAATTTCCTAATATTACCAAGTAAACTCTCAATGCTTTTTCCCCTAATATCCCTGAAAGTCTTATCTGTAGCGCCATCGATAGAAAATGTCAGCTCATCAATCCCCACATCAACAATAACCTGACTTATATTTTCCTTCATCAAAATTCCGTTAGTAACAATATTTGTTTTTGGCACATCATACTTCGGTAACACCTTCAGAAATTGAATGGAATCAGGA
>CAZYWQ010000024.1:7885-11409 GCA_964651675.1 uncultured Candidatus Sumerlaeota bacterium
GTGCAGGATAAATTTAATGACTCTATACGACCATCAAATTCATTTAATATCTTCTCAAAAAGCGATAACTTCATCTCTTCTTTTTTCTGAGTAACGCCCATTTTTTGATACAACAAATGATAACACATCCGACACTTCAGATTACATACACTCGTAATATCCAGTCCTATATTGAATTTGAGCTGTTTCCAATCTTCGATTCTTCTTATAGCATCCAAATCTATCATACTTCAATCCTCTTAATTTCAAAACTCCTCACTAAAATATCCTTCACTTTCGTAATATCAACTCACTCAGACTCATCATCCGTACCCCAAACCCTTTTAAGCCAACTAATTTTCTTATTTGCCTCCTCATCACTCGGATTACACACCAGAATATACTCAAGCAATTCATAAGCTTTTGAATATTCCTCTTTTTCAATATAATAATCTACAATCACATTAGCAAATACAATGTCAATGTTTGGATAGTTTAATCTTTTAATAAAATATTTTCTTCCTTCTTCTTTCTCATCAAGAATAAAATAATAATACTTACCAAAACCGCTCCAGACCTCAGGATTCTCCCCACTTATTTCGTAAGCCTTATCCATATATTCCTTAAATTTCTCATCATTACCCTGCTTTTTAAATATAATGCTAATGAGAATATACAAATCAAAATTTTCAGGTTGTGATTTAACAGCTTCAAGATAATGCTCAAGAGCCTTTTCCCAATTATTCTGAACAAAGGCAACGTCACCCATTACAATCTCTTTCAAATCATTTTTATTCCATTCATCAGACAAAATATCTGCAACCTTGATCGCCTTCTCATACTCTTTTTCATAAGCCAAAGATTTAGCATAAACATAATAATAATCGGGATTATCCTTAATAACCTCCAAAACAAGCCCCAACTTATCAGTGGCATCTTTAAAATCCATATTATTATAAGAAACGAATGCTGGCTTAACCATATTTTTATTGAAATACATCTCATCCCATTTATAAATCTGTTTATAAAGACTTATCACCTTATCCCTTTTTCCTTCTCTCAAATAAATCCGTGAAAGAGCATCCATTGTCTCGACATACCTCGGCACATAATAAATCACTTTATTATACCATTTTTTCGCACTTTCAATATCTCCAATTTTATAATAACAATTAGCTAAGGCATTATATGCTTCCTTTGGATTATATTCCTCGATAGCCTTCTTAATGTAATCGATACTAGCAGATGCGTTCCCAAGCTGTAATTCCACGATTCCCAACCTGAGAAGCCCTTCTTTATTCAATGGCTCTATTTTCAATCCCTTTAACAATTCTTCCTTTCCCCTTTTAAAATATCTTAATCCCAACTTGTCATCAGGATCTCGGGTCAATCTCTTAAATCCCTGATCAAGAAAGACACCGCTGGTTCCATTGATATTTATATAAGAATTAGCGATTAATTCCCTTGCAGAAAATATCTGAAAATAAATCGATAAGAAAAACACACAAACAAAAATTATCGCATAAAATATTTTCTTTGTTAATGAAGTTGATAAACTGATAGTTGCAATACTCTCCGTGTGATTATTCCAAATAAATTTTCCTGATGCAAATATTGCAAAGAAGACCACATACTCCAAAGAAAGCGGAACAATATGCCACGGAAAATCAAACACACTCTGCACCAGAATCTCCGCTATTATTAAACCCAATCCAACCTGTATTAACTTATCACCGACACTCCTAATCCCCTTAACACATCTATAGCCATCCCGTATATAAGGAACAACACCTATTATCAGTATGATAACAGCTATCAATCCGAACTCAGCAAGTAACTGCAAATACTCATTATGAGAATGATTGACCTTAAAATATCTCGGGAACAAATCCGAATCAGAATGCGATGCAAAATATCTTCCCTGATAATCCAAATAAAGATAAGGAAACGACGATAAGCCTGCTCCCAATATCAAATGTTCCTTAAGCATAGGCACGGACACATTTAATATGCACCATCTCGTTCCTTCCTTAATTATAGAAGGTGTAAAATGTGTTAATCTTTCTGACAGACTTAATACCGATTTGTTTAATTTATTGGGAATGGTTTGACTAATTACTAAGAGCAAGATAATTAAAATCACAATGAGGATGATAAGCAATGCTCGAGCAGAAAATCTTTTTTTTGTAACTCTCAATCCTACAATAAAAGTGATGGGGAGAAATGCCGCTGATAATAACCAGATAGCCCTGCTTTGAGCTAAAAATAAAGTAATCAATCCTAAGATTAATACAACAAAGACAAACATCTTCTTTAACACCTTACCTTGCCGAAACAGGAATATAACACACATCAATAAATTAGGCAAAAGGAAAGCCGACAAGCCCGTATTATGTCCAATAAACGAACCTACCGAATTGCGATAAGTTTCAGCCCTCGTATGGAGGATAATAAATCCTAACGCACTCGAACCATCCTGCTTATCACTGTTAAGAAATTGAACAATGGCAATGAGACTCAACAGAAGCGAAATGAATATACTTAAAAATAATATTTTTTCGACGAATTTCCTATCTTTCCGAATACTATAAATGATATAAAAAAGTGATACAAAAGTTACCAACAGCATAAGCTGTTTGAATGCAGTGTAGAAAGTAGGCGTAATATAAAAAGTCGAAATCACAGCATACAAAACAAAGAGAAGAATGAAAACAAAACCCTTACCGAAACCGTGAATCTTTTGCGAACCGATGAGAATTCTTACAATCATCAACTGCAATAAAAACATTATCAATATCTTGCAAACAGTTTCCTTGACTACAAGCGGGTCTAATCCATAATCCAAAAAAGGAACAATACATTTCTGTAAGGTTTCCGTTGGGAAAGAAGTAATCAACCAATTATACAATGGTGGGAAAAACGAAAAGACACCAAATATCTTCTCCATTGTAAAACTATTAAGAAACCATTCTAAAATCTTTGGAGAAAGGGCAAGAGGAAACAACAATGCCGAAAAAACAACAAGAACATATATCGTAAGAAAAAATATTTTATCAAGCCAATCAGAAAATTTATTATTTAATCTATTTATATCATACATTTTCTTATTCTATATATTACAATCAAAACAACCGAAAAAGGTTTTATCCTCGATAGGATTTGTTTTGGAACCTTATCAGAAAAAAGTATTATTTAACAATCACCCTTGGGATTCTTTTTCCTATTTGAGTTAAAACTTCATAATTGATTGTTTGAGCATGTTGTGCAACTTCATCTACGCTGATAAATAATCCATCCTGCTTACCAAAAAATGTTGCTCTATCGCCCACTTTTATTCCATCAACATCTCCTACATCTATCATAGTCTGATCCATACAAACTCGCCCTACAATCGGTGCATATTTCCCATTTATAATCACTCTTCCCTTATTGGATAATAATCTCGGAAGACCATCGGCATAACCCATAGCAACTGACGCTATCGTTGTATCCCTATCAGCCTTGTATGTCAGACCATAACTAATTCCAGTCCCTTTCTTTACCTT
>CAZYWQ010000024.1:11419-14373 GCA_964651675.1 uncultured Candidatus Sumerlaeota bacterium
GACAAATACAACTCTACCACGCAAAGCCATTACTTGCTTAATTTCGATGTTCTGATTCACATACTCTGATGGATAACAACCATAAAGCATTATGCCAGGTCTCACAGCATCTGCATAACTTTCTGGCAAATCAAGAATCGCAGCACTGTTCGCTAAATGTCTTGTGATTTTTTTACCTTTCAATGCTTCACAATTATCCACCGCATTATAAAATGTTCTAATCTGCTCCTTCGTAAAACTTTTCTCTTTAGCATCCGCAGTTGGAAAGTGCGTCATTACACCAATCACATCAATATTCAGTAACTGACAAACATACTCAGCAAAATCATTCAGTTCTTCAGGTTTGATTCCAACTCTTCCCATACCTGTATCTATCTTGATATGCACCTTAACCGTTTTATTCAATTTCACTGCCTCATCGGATATACTCTTCACTATTTCTTTAACACAAACAGCCGGTTCAAACCCGCTCTCGACCATATCCCCAGCCAAATCCTCCGTTATCGGTGTCAGAACCATAATCGGCTCTTTTATTCCTGTCTTTCTTAAAATTACGCCCTCATCCAATCGTGCTACCAAAAATTTATTGGCGCCATTTATAGAAAGTGCCCTTGCTACCTCAACGGAATTATGTCCATATCCATCCGCTTTTACTGCAGGATATATCTCAATATCATTCCCAACAATATTCCTTACCTGCTGAAAATTGAAAATTAGATTATCAATATATATATCAGCCCATGCTAACATTTAATATTCTCCTATTTTACTTAAGATACGACTATTTCATAAAGAATCATAATTCATCAACAAACTTATCGCGATAGTGTCTAAACACGAAGTTCCCAACTAATAATAGAACAATCAAAACCACAACAATATAAATAAGATAATAAAATCCCTGCATATTGTCATCTCCAAAGCCTGAGAAAAAACCACCTGTCGATGTCAAAAGTGTATTCCTGAAAAATGTTAAGATCACCGTTTGTGGATTCAACAAATAAATTTTATATAACCATGCCCCATATTTTGCAGCCTTTCTCTCAACAATTCCTGTATGATAAATTATCGGTGTCAAATAGAACCATCCCATCAACATAACCTCAACAATCGACCCAACATCACGATAAAATACATATAGCGAAGAGACTATCAACGCCAAACCAACTGCCAACAAGAATTGCAATATCATCACAAATGGTAACAATAAAATTACCGGACCTATCGACTGTCTATAAAAAGCAAGAAATAAAAACATCACAATCATTGCTATGGCAAAATGAACGAAATTCGCCATAACCGTAGAAACAGGAAATGCCGAAGCATTAATCTTGACCTTCTTTATCAAGTTCCCATGACCTATGATTGAATACACCGATTCCCCAATAGCTCCAGATAAGAACATCCACGATAATATACCTGTCAATACATGCAATGGATAAGGATACGGTAAATCACTGAATCCCACCAATTGCGAAAACACCACACTCAATATCACCATCAAAAACAAAGGCTTCAGCAACGACCACAATATTCCCAAAATAGATGATTTGTACCTAACTTTTATATCCCTAATCACAAGATTATATATCAAATCCCGTGATTTATGCAGAGTAAAAATATCCATTTATTGCTTTCCCTTTTTATCTCCATTCCCACCAATTATTTTTTCAATTCTCGTAATATTCTTCATAATCATTTCGGAATTTGGATTTATCTCGAGAGCAATTTTTAACTCTATCAGAGCCTCATCAAAATTATTTTCCCTTGCATACAATATTCCAAGATTAAAACGAGCATTCCAGTTCGTAGGGTCAATTTCAATAGCTTTTTTAAGGTAATTCTCCGCCTTAACAACTTCACCTTTTTCTGCATACACCAATCCCAAATTCAAATTTGCTCCGAAATGCTTTGGATTTTCTTGTAGAATATTTTTAAGTTCCCTCTCCGCAGCATCGAAATGATCCATTTCTTTATAAATCATAGCGAGATTACACCGAAAATCCAAATTTCCAACATCCAGTTCAATGGCTCTGCGACAGTTAATCACAGCTTCATCAAATCTCCCTGCTTTTTTATATACAAGCGATAAATTGTTATAAGCTGAAGCAAAATGCTTATCATACTCTATCGCCTTTTTCAAATATTCTTCCGCTAAATCAAGTTTCTCCTGTCTATAATATATCTCACCTAAATTCGCATAAGGTTGCGCATAATCTTCTTTGATACAAATTGCCTTATCAAAATTTTCTATCGCCTTATCAACCTCATCTCGTTTTAAAAAAATTACACCAATGTTATTGTAAGCAAAACAATATCGAGGATAAAGCTCAACAGCCTTTTCATACTCATTTATTGCCTTATTAATTTCACCCTTTTTTTCCAAAGCTCTTCCTAATCCGAAATGTGCCCTTGCTGAATCAGGAGCTTTCTTGACCGTATCTTCCCATAAGGTCAAATCGTTCTCCCAAACCATATTTCTTTTAATAGTCAGAAAAGAAAAACCTGCGATAATCAAAACTAAAACCACAATTCCCCATATCTTGATTTTCCCAATCTCAGCAGCACCTTTCTGGATGCGTTTCCCAGCCTTACTGCTTAAACAAGTCAACAGATATGATAAAAACAAACAAAATCCAACAGAAGGCAAATACAAAAATCTCTCTGCCATCAAATTTGAAGTGGAAATCACATTCGTTACCGGCAAAAGAACAATAAAAAAGAATAGACCAGCAAAGGAAATAATCGGTCGCAATTTAATTAACATAAATAAAACAGCTAATATTATCAACAGTACGACAATGGACAAACATACAATAAAAAAAGGGAATCCTTGAGCAAAATCGAATGTGTACTCCGCAGATAACCTCACAGGGAAAAACAACAGAGTAATATACTTGACAATTATCAAAGGTGTTATAAAAACATTCTGCAGATAACTCCCTCCAGGAGGC
>CAZYWQ010000025.1:0-14281 GCA_964651675.1 uncultured Candidatus Sumerlaeota bacterium
ACTTTGGGATGACAAAAAATGCCAATCCTAAACTTATTAACATAAACAAAAGCAAAATAATCGCTGGATAGCGAATCGATTCAGCTATCGTCTTACGGGTAATAATAGAGCGATTGTAAAATCTAAGTATATCATTGAGATTTTCTAACAAAGCCCCACTTTCTTCTCCAGCTTTTAATAATGTAATTGCATAAGGATTGATGTTTGATGCTTCCTCAACAGCAGAAGACAATGGCATTCCCTTCCGAAGATTCATCTCGACTCTCTCTGCAAGATTGCCAATAGAAACAGTTGCGTTCTTTTTAATTTCCTTCAGACTTTCATCAATTGGTAAATTTCCTTTAACAACCCGTGAAAGCTCCCGGAAAAATAGGTATAAATCCTTTTGTGATACTCTAATTCGTGCCATTATCTTTCCTCCAATATCTCTGAAGCAAAGCTATTTATATTAAAATGTTTTACATTCCCATATGTGGTATATTAAAAATAGGTAAATACATAGCAATAATGAAAACAGCCGTTAATATCGCAACAAAAAGGTGAAAGAAGCTCTCGAAATATTTCAATAGTTTCGCTTTTTTCATAGCAACCAAAGAATCGAGGTCTTTAGCGATTTCAATCATATCGTCAGGAAGCGTTTTACTATTTTGTGCAAGTGCAAGTTGAACATTTAAATACTTCGGTATAGGCAAAACTAATTTCATCGACTCAGAAATAGTTTTCCCTCTTTTTACAGACTCATTTATCTCTTCTATTCTTCTCTTCTCAAAAGCACTTGCGGATAATTCCTTAGAATTCTTTAGTGCTTCATTTATCGATAATCCTCCCTTTAATTGGTGTCCTATCAATAATAAAAGATTCCTTATAAAACCCATACGAACAATTTTGCCTGTGACAGGGATATAATATTTTAGATAAATCTGAATGCAAAAAAATAGAACAAAAAATAAAACCAAAGCAGTACCAATATATTCAGGGAGACAAATTTTATGGATAATTTGTATTGTATCAGCTGTCATTTTCGGAAATGGTAATCCTAACCGATCATATATCGAGTAATACTTGGGAGCAATATGCAACATAATGAAGAAAATTAGAACCAGCACTATGAACAAAAGGATTACGGGATAATATATGAACCTCCTGAAAACATTATGATGCTTGAGCAAATTTGAATAATACATTCTTAATTCTTCAAGTGCCGAATTAAGCGTTCCTGTCCTCTCACCCGATTGTACCATTGCAATCTCAAAAGAGCTGAAGTGCCATTTGTTATCTTTCATTGCCTGAGAAAGCGACACTCCTAATCCAAGTTTGTCACATAACCGCATCGTTAAAGTACGCATATAATCAGAGCCTGATCGGCTAAAATAATAAAGGATTGCAATCCAAAAAAATAACCCTATTATTAAACTAACAATTTCATCCGGATTGTTATCAATTAAATATGTCACAACCACCAAAATAGTAAACAATATTAGAAGCAGATGTTTAATGATTCTTATTAGTTTATAATGATAAATATCGAAGTTTTTCATATTGACCAAACCATCATAAAGGGGCAGTTGTCTCCTGACAAGCATCAGAATGTGACCATAGAACATTGCCTTACCCGCATACCTGAGCCTTCTAATATACGCAAATAACATATTTAACCACCAAATCGGCAGAAGCGGTATCCTGATCTCCATATTAATTATTTTTGACAACTTGCTCATTAAAATCCCTCTTTTACTCTACAAGAAGTCCACAGACTCTCATCACTTCTTCTAACGAAGTAATTCCATCTATTACCTTACTAATTCCATCATCGATTAAAGTTGAAATCTTGCTTTCTTCTACATACCTTGAGAATTCTGAAACTGGCGCTTTAGAAAGAATCATCTCTTCAAGATCGTTTGTGATAGAAATGAATTCAAAAATTCCTGTTCTTCCAATAAAACCTGTCAGATTACATTTTTCACAACCGACTTTTTCGAAGATTGGTACACCATCCAAGGTATTGTATTGAGCTACAATAGTATCGGGTACTTTCGTCTCTTTCTTACAATGTGGACAAAGTTTTCTCACCAACCGTTGCGAAAGAACACCCTGAATTGCCGAAGCAACAAGAAACGGTTCAATCTCCATATGCAACAATCTCAAAAAAACACCAACAGCCTGATTACTATGAATGGTCGAAATAACAAGATGTCCTGCCAATGATGCCTGGATTGCGGTCGATGTCGTTTCGACATCCCGCATCTCACCAATCATTATAATATCAGGATCTTGCCGCAGAATACTTTTTAGACCAACAGCAATGGTTAGCCCTTGAACAGGATTAACCTGAGTTTGGCTCATAAAACCGAGACTTTGCTCAACAGGATCTTCAATTGTTGCGATGTTAATTTTCTCACCGTTTACTTCATAAAGATACTTTAAAAGCGAATATATTGTCGTGGTCTTGCCAGAACTACTCGGACCTGTAAGAAGCAAAAGTCCCTGTCGCCTTTTCACGATATTAATGAGTTCTTTTTTGATTTTCTCCGGGATACCAAGCGAATGAATATCAAAAATCGCTTTATCAATCTCAGGAAGTCGAACAACAACCTTCTCACCATAAATAGTTGGAAGTGTCGATATGCGGAAACTCACTGTTGCACCATTGCCTTCGAACTGTAATCTACCATCTTGCGGCAGGGTCCTTTGATAAACAGCAAGTTTTGCAAGATACTTCAGGCGAGAGACGATATTCTCTTTGAATTTTTCGTCAATCGTGACTATCGGATAGAGAACACCATCAAGCCGAAGCTTCATATTCACTCTATCAGCAAGACATTCTATATGAACATCACTACCCCTTAAATAATACGCTCCTTTTAATAATTCATCAATAAAGTTTACCGCATAGTTTTCATCACACTCGATGCTATCCAGAGAAACTCTCAGTTTTTCGAGTGAATATTTCTCTATACTGTCACCCATCTCGTTGTTTTCCCCATATTAACTTTACAATTAAATCTGTATAAATAAACAACGACTCCGAAAAGAAAAAAGATGACATAAATTAAGTGGAGACTCAGTAACACTAAAAATATAACTCCTAAACATTCCAAATTTCAACAAAACTTTTTACTATTTTTTAAAATAGAAAAGGTGGCAATGTTTTTATATTAGTGCTTTCGACAAGTTCAAGAAATCTCTTGCCATCCCAATTTAATTATCCTAAATACTAAATATAAAATAAATAGATAAGGGTACCTATAATAATGCGCGCAATTTTATTAGCAGCGGGAAGTGGTAGGCGACTTTACCCTCATACCGAAGATATACCAAAATGTGCTCTTGAAGTTGGGGGAAAAGCAATTATCATACATCAGATCGAAAAACTTAACGAGTTGGGGATAAGTGAAATCGTAGTCGTCACCGGACATGGTTCCGAAAAACTGAAACAAATTTGTGGCAATAATATCACTTACATCCACAATAAAGAGTATAAAACAACCAATAGTCTCTATTCACTATGGTTAGCCAGAGAATATGTCAATAATGGCTGTTTGATATTCAATGCCGATGTTCTGTTTCACACAGATATATTAAAAAATCTCATCAAATCAGATTACAAAGACTGCATTGTGGTCGACTTCAATCAGGGCAATGACGATGAAGCTATGAAAGTAAAGGTATTTAACAACAGAGTATTGGCAATGGGCAAAGAGCTACAAACTGGTGAATATCAGGGCGAAAATCTCGGAATTATCAAACTCAGTCCTGATGGCGCAAAATATCTTTTTAATAAAATTAATGAAATTGTGTCTAAGGGAATAGTAAGAGCCTGGGTGCCTTATTCAATCGATTATATATCCAACGACTATGTAATTAATGTTATAGGAACAGATGAGCTTCCTTGGATTGAAATCGATTTCATAGAAGACCTGAAGACAGCAAGGGAAAAAATTTATCCATTGCTCGATGACAATAAGTAACAGTCGCATTTATGCGACATTAATACTATGTGCGATGAATCAAACTACTACAAAATTAGAAATTATACAACAGAAAATAGTTCATTGACATAAAATTATATTGTTGACAAGACACATTCATCACTGGTAAGTTACAATGTTAAAATAGATTAATTATAAGGTAGTGACTTTCAAATAGATTAGTTTGGTGGGCGAATTAAAAGGGCGCTGTTAAATCAGTTAACTTATGTTAAACCAAATACACAAAACATCAGTCATAACTATATAGAAAAACTGAGAAACAGCAGAAAGAATAACAAAGGACACCAAAAACACAATTTTTTGAAGTGAAACACATATTACAGAAATTGCCATTTGTTACAAGTTAGTAATACATAGTAGAATCATAAAAAATCCTTTGATTTGGTATATAATTTGCTCATTCAAATAATAAAAAGGAATCTTATTAGGGCTTAAGATTGTTTTAAAAAGCAAGGAATTATAAGTAACAATTTGATTTTAAAGCGATTTACACCTAAGGTTGTGAATATTAGGCTAAGAAGCCGTAAAATTTAAAATGTACGATTATGTCACACATTGTGTCTAAGTAGTACAAAAAGTGTGACAAAATAAGATTTATTCTCACTTCTACCTTCCTTAATTGGTAGCTTTACCTTCGGGTAAGTTACCAATGGAAACACCCCCCTGGGGTTATGGTCCTCCCCTACCATAACCCCAATAATTTTTTCTACTGCAATTTGAAATCTCTGAGATACTGAGCAGATGCCTCGTTCCCAAGCCCTTGCTTGGGAACGAATATTTTTAGAAGCCCCAGCTTCGATAATGTTAAAATAAGGTGTCAAAGCAGGGGCTTTGACAAATATATTTCTGTTCCCAAGGTAGGCCTTGGGAACAAGACAAAGGGAATAGGTTGGAATTTATGAACAATAGTTAATGAATATTTATAATACTGCAATACAATACTAAGCATGACATATATTGGGGGGATCTCATTAGGATTGGGTCTTTGCTATATTCATAATTCGAAGAATGGGTGGTTAAGTCTTATTCGGATTTTTTATCTTCTGATTTTCTTGACTCTTTTTCTGGAACTATTTTTTCCGCCTTTTCCATTGGCTTTTCCTTTAACTTCTCATTAGGTTTTTTGACCTCCGGCTTCTTCTTTTCTTTTACTACTTCTTTTTCTTTGGATTTCTCGAGTTTCTTTTCATCTTGTTTTTTTACTTCTGGTTTCTTCTCTTCAGGCTTCAAATCTTTTACTTCTTTCTTAAAGACATTCTCAAATGTTTGTTTTCTTACAACAAATATATCGTCACTATCTGCTTCTTTAAAGAAATATTCTTCCTGTTCACCTTCGCGCTTATTACCAAATAGTAATTTTTTCTCCGTGCCATC
This sequence comes from uncultured Candidatus Sumerlaeota bacterium, assembly GCA_964651675.1. Lineage (GTDB taxonomy): Bacteria > Sumerlaeota > CAZYWQ01 > CAZYWQ01 > CAZYWQ01 > CAZYWQ01. The sequence continues at coordinate 5,364 of CAZYWQ010000025.1, forward strand.
TTCTAAGGTCAAAATCGCATAATTTTTCGGTTCTTTAAGCCCATAAGCTTCCAAATCATCTCTCGGAACCACATCTACCGCATAAATATTGGAAAGAGTATTCGCAATCTGTTCCGCCTTAAACTTTTCAGGTTCGAACTTTTCTGGTTTGAGCACTATCCATTTATATTCTTTCGGTTTGAGCGGTTTCTCTTCTTCTGGTTTAAATGGAAACTCGTCTTCTTTTTCTTCTTCCCCTTTTTCAAACACCTTTTCCAAAACAAGCTCACCATCAGGTTTATGAACAGTCACACTCACAACTTTCTCTCTATCAACTTTAAATGCATTCAAATCCAGCCAGGGTTTATTCTCGGGCTTCTTTGTTACATCATCTCCATATACTCCAATATGCGAACGGAGATTCTTGTTGGCTAAATAGACATCTTTCTTGCCATCATATCGAACAAAAAGATCGCTAAAATTCGGTCCCTGTTTCCCTAATACATAATGTACAATCTGTTTACTATCTTTATCAATCAGAACAAGATGAATACCAGCATCATCCGTAATCTGAAAATCATCAAAGACTTTATCAGTCGATGTCCTACGCTCACCTTCCAAAACTTTCAAATCATCCAACAATCGATTCATTTTGTCTTTATTCGCCTTGTAATCATAAGCAGAGGCAACTTTCCATTCTCCCAAATCGTTTTTGAGCGTTACCTTATCATCCGAACTACTTCCCCTATAAATTTCTATCTTAGCGACATCATCTGTCTTAAATCCGTCTGGTAACAGAGACACAAATCCGCCACCAGTCTCGTAAGCAAGCTCTCTTTTTTGCAATCCAAATCGAATGATTATAAGGATCACAAGTATAACTAAAAGTATGATAATTGTTTTCTTGTTCATAGTTCCTGATTTAATTAAATTCTACTTGCTTGATGATATTGCCCGCATATAATACTCTCGCTCTTTTTTCTTCAAGAGCGACCTAATAATCCCTATGACAATAATTACAATTGGTCCTAATCCCACAACAAAAACTTTATAGAATAACTTTTTATTATTGGAAACTTCCCCTATATATCTCTGTTCAAAACTCTTCGCCCTTATATCAATCAACTCATCACCGAGAGTAACTGCATCAACAGCATTCAACAAAAACAGTCTATGAGTCGGAACTGATCTAAAAAAGTTATCTTTGAACATCTCTGAACATCCGATAACAACTATCTTTGCGGGCTTAGGTTCGATTTTTTCCTCTTCTTTACTCTCTTCTTTCTCTTCTTCATCCTTATCTTTTGATGAGTCGGACCATTCGGGAGCTTCTTTGTCCTTGAATGCATCAGGAAATGTCCCTTCTAACAACACAGCCAACGGTTGTTTCCCTAACATCTCTTTACCATCAGAATCAAAATCGCTTTCTTCCAATTCCCCTTCTTTGAATGGCGTTACCCAACTATCTTTAGAAGATGTCACAAGGACTGTCTTCTTTATATTATTCTCTTTTAAAGTTTCATCATTGATTAAAAGTCTTGTCCCCCATAAATATAACAGTTTCGAAATATGATTCGTAATCGAAACTTCCTGATTCATTTCATCCGCATCAACAGATATCTGAATCGGCTTTTCAACAGGCTCTGATATTCCACTAACAATAATCCCTCCGAGGTTCTTTCGCGTAGGAATGCTCAATATTCCCGTTTTTTCATCCATAAGTATCTGCTCATCAACAGTTACTCCATAATTCTTGAGCAGGGTATTAATCTGCGGGTCAATTTTTTTCGACATAATTCTGAAACCACCTGTTCTACCTGGAGAATAATCATACAGATAGTTCTGTACAGCAAAAATAACGCTCTTGCCTTTTTGAATTAGTTTGTTGATTTCATACAATTGTCTCTCATTGAGTTTTTTAGGCTGGATTACAAGAAATGTATCGATATCTTCGGGTATTGGCTCATCCTTTGTCATTCGGGTTCTAACAGGAATATAATCTTCATTCCTCAGCAACTCACCGATATAAGTAAACATATCTTTAGGTTCAGGCATTTTGCCTGTCTGTCGAAGATAAAACTGCAGCAATTGCGGATCTAATTGTTCCAACGATGCATAAATACCAATTTTAGGTTGTTTCTCTGAGGTTAGCTTAAAAATTCTCGAAATAATTTCATATTCAAGATTGCTAAAATTTTCAGGAATGACTTGTGGAATGATTTCATCCTTCTTTTCAAGATAGGAAAGGGCTATAGCAGAATATATTCGTTTGAATCCCAACTCATCTTTCTTTATACTCCGAACTTCGAACCACCGAATTCCCTTATTAGCAATTTTCTCAGCTATCTCTTCGTCTTCCGACGGATCGAACACCTTATATGTTATCATACCATTCGAGGCAATTTCAAACTCCTTCAGCTTATCAATAACATCTCTCGGTAAATCTTTATATCCTCCAGGCATTTTATCCGCAGATGTGACATAATAACTCACATTTATGGGAACTTTCAATCGCTTCAATACTTTTTTAGCCGAATCTGATATGGAGTAGATTTTGTCTTCGGTTAAATCATACCGACCACCAGAAAATCCCGATATAATAATATTAATAAATATAATAATCGATGAAAGAATTATCGCTGCTACTATGAATGTAATCGTAAAATTTACCTTCTTATTCTTCATAACTAATACTTTCTACCCTCAAGTGAATAAGTATTTAAGACCAAAAATAAAGTAGACATTAAGAAAAAATAGACAATGTTTCTTATGTCGAGAACACCTCTTTCAATGCCTTCGAAGTGCTTCATCAAACCAATATATTTTTGTAAAAAGTGACCCAATCCACCTATCCAACCTTCAATTGTCATCGACACAGCCTCAACTCCAACTATGAAGAAAAAGAAACAGAAAAGCATACTTAAGATAAAGGCGACTATCTGGTCTTTACATAATCCAGATATGAACATACCAACAGAAAGATAAAAAGCACCCAGAAGCGCACTACCTATATAACCGCACACTATCGCTCCCAAATCAGGTTTGCCGAGAATCATCAACATTATGGGTATCGTTAATGTCCCTGAAAGTGCTATGAGGAAAAATAAGTAGCTTGCCAGGAATTTTCCTAAGACAATCTGTGAATTTTTCATTGGCAAGGTCATCAACATCTCGATAGTACCGAGTTTTTTCTCCTCAGCCCATAATCTCATCGTGATTGCAGGTATAAAAAAGATTAAGAACAGTGGCAATGTTCCAAAGAAAGAGCGCATCTCAATCTGTCCGCCTATGAAAAAGAAGTTCATAAACAATCCACAATTAAGCAGAAGGAATACAACAATAAATATGTAGGCAATAGTGGAATTAAAATACGATGAAAACTCTCTCTTGAATATAATCCAAATATTTCTCATAGGAACCCTTTGGTAAAATTATTTATTTTTCTGCGATTGTTTAGTAAGGGCTAAGAATGCTTCCTCAAGCGAGATTTTCGCCTGATGTAATTCATTCACAGCCCAGTTATTTGTCTTTGCAATTCTATCGAGTGCAAACCGTATGTCTTGCTCAAGTGGTGTTCTTATCTCAAATCGTGAATTACCGCCATCTTCCTCGCCAACAAACTCATACTTAGTTATGCCATCAATTTTACTGAGTTCGTCCTCAACTTTTTGCCTTTCCGCCTTGACAACAAATATAACAAGATTCGATTCTTTCGCTTTTCGTTCAAGTTCCTCAATTGTTCCATCAGCAATTATTCTTCCCTCGTTAATAATCAATATCCTATCCGCAATAGCAGAAGCTTCCTGCAATATATGTGTACTAAAAATAATTGTTTTTTCTTTGGATAATTCTTTTATCAGATTGCGAATAACGATGATTTGAAGCGGATCAAGACCTGATGTCGGCTCATCAAGAATTAAAATTTTCGGATCGTGGATTAAAGCTTGTGCCAATCCTACCCGCTGTTTATAGCCTCTCGACAACTCCGCTATATTCTGTTTCAGAACGGTTTTTAAGGCACAGGCATCTATAACCCAGTCAATTCTATCATTAAGTTCTCTTTTTCTTAAGCCTCTTGCCTCACCACAAAATTTCAGGTATTCTAACACAAGCATATCAGCGTATAAAGGAGCTATTTCCGGTAAATAACCAATAAGTTTTCTCACTTCAATAGGATTCTCATTCACATCTATACCGTTGATAAGAACTTTGCCGGATGTTGAAGCAATAAATGTGGTGATGATACGCATCGCTGTGGTTTTGCCAGCTCCATTCGGTCCTAAAAAACCAAGAAGCTCTTTTTCCTTAACTCTGAAAGAAACATTATCTAAAGCTGTAATTGAACCATATTGTTTTGTTACATTCTGAACATTAATCATAGTAGCTTTTCTTAACTTGTACAATAGATTTCAAATAGGGAAATTTATTTAAATGTTTAAAATATTTTGTCAAGCAATTTTTATTCCAATCTCCTGTTTCTGCATATCTCTCGGTTGATTTATACCTGACGAAGATATGGAATTATAACAATGATAAGAAATGGATCATTCGAAAAAACACATTTATCTATTGTAATCCGAACCTGGTATAAAAAATGCTTGATTCTTATTAATAAAAAGATAAATTAACTAATTTTTCGAAAAAGTGGTTGTAAAGTCGACTATATGAACCAAAAAGTTTATAGAATTCATATTGGGTATTGCTTTTGAGTGATTAAATATGTCCCAACTTTAATGGTCAAAAGAGACAATTTGAGACACTTAATGGATATTTAAAATTTTTATGAATAAAAAATAAAGCAATCAAATATTGTTGAATGATAAAATATTTAAAAATGTAATCTATATTATATTATTTGTTGCTTCAATTTGAGAAAAAGTCTTGGCTACACTTATACACAAAAGTGTCTTTTGTTTCCGGGACACCGATTGTTTGAGAGAAAAAGCAGTATTCAAAATATTTAAATTTTTTTATTAAACTTTTTAATGCCTTTTGGTGTCATAAATATAATGATGAGTAAAAAAGGAGCTGATGCCGTATGAAAAAGCCTTTATTCAAAATAGGAGAGACAGTTGTGGATCCTCAACTTGGAATCTGTGATGTTGCTGGATTGAATGTCTTAGACCTTGATGGAAAGAACGAATTGTACTATGTCCTGTTTTCCAATAACACGAAAATAATGGTACCAGAATCGCAAGTCCCCATAAGGGGTTTGAGAAAACCTGTTACTAAAAAAGAGGCTTTAGGTATTCTAAACAGTCTTACTCAACCTGTTGAGTGTAGAAAAAGTTTCATAAGAGAACAATATCCAAGAGACTATGCTATATTAAAGGCAAAAGATCTACATGGTATTAGTAAGTTATTAAGAGAATTGGTCCTTTTAGAAAAAAAGTCAATTCTATCTAAACGCTACAAGGCTATAACTTACGAATGCAAAAACATATTAAACAAGGAGTTGGCATATTCTCTTAATTGCTCGAAAGAGGAAATTCAAAATAAGATTAAACGGAATTTGACTAAATTACTGAAATTCACAGAAAAAACCAAGCAAGGAATGAATTGACTTATCTCTTGAAAATACAATAGATTACGACATTTCCCCTCCTTTCTTTAATATACGCTTAAGGAGTGCTATAGTAAGCACTCCTTGCCCCTTATCTTCCAATTAAATTGAATTAATCCTTATAGTTATTAAAATATTCTTTTGCACTTGGTAAATGCCCAAGTAATGCTGTTATAGCAGCCACTTCACCTGACCCTAAATATGCCTGTGCTGTTGGTGGACCCAATCTTGATTGAAAATTCCTTGTTGTTGTCGTAATAGCAACACCCTTACTCGATATCTGCCTTTTATTCCCCATACATAATCCACAGCAAGGTATAGTAACATAAGCTCCAGCATCCACCAAATCTGCCAAATAGCCATCTTTGGCAAGTTTGGAATAGATTTGTTGAGATGCAGCAACGGCATAGAAGTTCACTTTAGGCTGTACTCTTCTGCCTTTAAGGATTTTCGCAGCAGCTTTTAAGCTCTCATAATGTCCACCAACGCAACTCCCAATATATACATCTGTAATCTCTGTACCACCAACCTCATCAAGTGTCGCTACATTATCTGGATGGTGAGGTTTCGCGACAAGAGGTTGCTTCACTTCTCCAAGAGGAATTTCTATTACTGCAGCAAATTTAGCATCTTTGTCTCTCTTTAATAGTATCTTCTTGCTCAACCATTCTTCAAACCTCTCCAAACGCCTCTTCAATTGCTCTGATTTCTCAAAGGTGTATCTCCATTTAAGATATTCATAATCTTCTTGAATTTCCGCAATGGTTTTATCATCTGGAGGCACTGTAGATGCGGATGCAGACCGCTCAGCAGATGCATTTGTCAGTACATACCTATCTTCACAGGAAAAATCCTCGACGCCTTCCATTTCCAATATTCTTCCATTAAAAACACCTTTGCCCAACCCCAATTTTTCGGCATATATGGGAATTGCCGAAACAATGTCTCGTGCAGAAATACCTTTATTGACCTTGCCCACAAATTTTACCAAGACAGATTCGTCCATCGTGATCTCCAACGCACCAAATTTCATCGCTGCAGCAACAATGTCAGAGCCTGCAGGAAAAGAAATTCCACGCTCAGACCTTGTATGAGAATCTCCTCCAAAAACAACTTCATCGGGCAATACAAATCTGTTCGATAAAGTATGTAAAATCCCCTCACCTGGTTTAAAGCAGGTACCTCCATGATCTACTGTGAAATTAAAGAGGAAATCTTGCATATTACACTCATCAGATGTTGGGCTTTCGCTTGTATGACATAACGACTGTAGCACATAATCCGCACCGAACTTCCTTCCTCCTGCCATTGCTTGATATTCCATAAATGTCATAGGACCCGTCGTATCTTGCGAATAAACACCGCTAATTTTTATCTCCGTAGTCTCGCCAGGTAATATCGTTTTTACTCCATCCAATCTGTTCATCCCCATTATCTTCTGAGCAAGTGTTTGCGGTTTGCCGGCTTCTTTTTTCTCCTTTACAACTTCCACCTGAACCTTTTTGAAGCTTATATCATTCTTTTCACACTCTTCCTTAGCCCATATAGATAAATATCGAGCTGACGCATAATTATTCATTCCTCCCGCAGCCAGTTTTGATTTAACAAAATCGGATAAGGGATGAAATGATGCTACTTGTTTATCATTAGCATAAATTTTACTCTCTTTTATATTTACTGCTATTTTATCCCTCTCTTTTATGTCTGAAGTATCGCATTGTATAGCCACGATTCCAGAAGCAATCAGCGAATTCTCAAATATTGGAGCAATGCTTTTGGCAATCACAACTCCACCCTTCTTAATGTCTGGCTCACCATCAACAGGTTCGCCAAGTATTTGTAGAACATTGTATGTCGCTGATTTTCTTGATGATCCTTCGCCAAATCTTTCGCCACCGACAAGAAAAACATTCTTCGTTTTCTTCTTTAAGCCTGATAATCTTTCAAGAAAATCCGCCTCATCTGGTCTCCCTCCCATAATATATGTACCGTGCAAGGGCATATCGGTTCTTGTATTGGCTCTCTTAGCGGGGGATAGATGGTCGGTTGAAATACTATCACCAACCTTAATGGCAATTCCTTCAAAAACCGATGGTAATTTCCAATCCTCTTTCCATTTCTCCTCAGCCCAATCTTTTAATAATTCTTTTGCTAATCCAGATACCTTCTTATCCTTTAATAATCCTGCAACCATTGATACTTCATCTTTACTTACAAATATCGTTTTTGAAAGATATTCCTTCGCCTTATTTGAAATTTCTTCATCATCCGAACTTAAACATTTTATTAACCAAAGTGTTGCCGAACCACCTTTCATATCACCCAATATATCCAAAGCTTTTGACGGAGATAATAATTCTGATACCTCCTGTCCGAGGGCAATCCTCCCTAATATCTCTGCTTTTGTTTCTGTTTCAGGGAATGACCCTCTTTTCACCTGTGTTGATATTAAATATAAAATTTCATCCGATAACTTTTTATCCAATCCCTTAGTGATTAACGCATCTGCCAAAATTTCCACTTCATCTTTCTTCAGGGGCTTAGGACCAAGTCCGTACTGAGATTCTCTCTCTTTTGCCCTTTTGTGATAATCATCAAGCATCTTGTTCAATTTGGTTAATATCTCATCACTCATTTTTTTGCTCCTTACAATTTTTAGCGTCTAAATTTTATATGTTTCACGTGAAACAATATAATTAATCCATCTAATATCAGTATTATACGGAATTATAACATATGCTTATCGAAAGAATATCCGCCAAGTAATCCTCATTTTAGTAATTTTCACAAAAAATAATACTTAAGCAAATAATATTGTCAACACTATTGTTTGAGAACAATTAATTCCTTGCATTTGACAAAAGCTTTAATTAACTTTTAATCCGTGAAATCACAATGAAAAAATCCCATTTCAAATATCTGAGTATCCCAATTATTACTGCCCTAGTAATAGTCTCCATAATCTCAATATACTGGGCTAATGAGACCTACATAATATATTGTTCTATTCTACTACAGCCTCTTTTTTTATCGCTGATTATATTCTACTCAGCTAATGGTATCGGACATCTATTCTTTTCCAGTACCATTCATTATGATCACGGTTTGTTAATAAGAGAATGCCTTCTAACAGCATTTGGCATAATAATACTCATCTTTATTTCTACTATATCTGGGCTTCTCTCCCTATACAAATACATATATTTCCCTATCCTTTTAATAATAATATGCGCCATATCATATAAAAGAATCTTAATTTGGACAAAAGGCATAAGAAACCGCAACATAGCCAACTTCAGCGCGATTGAACTCATCGTTATTTCTCTCATTTTTATCTCAATCCTACAAAATTTGATTAACAGCTTATCTCCACCAA